>NZ_JAFUHT010000079.1 GCF_017468685.1 Methanobrevibacter sp. | reverse complement strand
GCTGCTGACTGGTGGACTCTCCTTCACGTAAAAAACTATTTTCCTGTTTTAACATCTTTAAAATAGCATTTAAATTTTTAATGTTAGGATTTAAAGGACAGCCATGAAATGAAAACAAATTATACAAATAATTGTATCTGGAAAGCATATTATTCCAAATAAAACGAGCATTACCAATATTTTGATTCAATACCTGTGTCATGTTTTTATCCGGAAGAAGTTCCACTTTTAAACCTTTATTAACAACATTAACCATAAAAAAAATAACTCCTTCATTATTTTTTTAAAAACTCAATTTTTTTTAGAAACTAATATTTTTCACTAAAAAAAATACATGTATATTATTTAATTAAAATAACCTATATAAACAAAACCAAAGAGAGCATCTGAAAAGTAATCCCAAAATACAAAAATTAAATGGTAAAAACTTTTAGAGAAGTACTATAATAAATACACTAATAATATTATGGAGCAATATTATGAACAATAAAAACCATCTAAGTTATTTCTTAAATGCTATGAAAGAGGAATTGAATTTTAAAGATTCTGAAGATTTCAAAAGCAAAGTTCATTTGAAAAATAATTTGGAATTCAGAATTAAAATCCAAAAATTCGTTTTTTTAGCAAAATATTTCGGTTGGGATAATACTTATAGTTATAATATGTATCATCATGGCCCATATTCTCCAGTTTTATCTGATGATTATCATTCCAGTGAAGTTTTTGAAAATGCTCCGTTACAAATTCAAAACTTTAATTTAGATTCATTTAAGAAGTTTGTCAGTAACAAATCCACTGATTATTTGGAAGCCGCATCAACAATTTTATATTATAAAAAATTTAATCATGCTCTCACAATAAATGATGCATTAATTAAATTAAATAATATTAAACCACATATTCCTTCAGATATCGTTGAAACTGCATTTAATGATGTTAATGGATTTGAATTGCCTTCAAAACAAATTTCAAAAAATCTTCCAACATCTGTTTTAAAAAATATTAAAACAAATTTAAATAATAAGATTCTTGACAATTTTAAGTTATTTGAACATTTTGATATTAATTATAATCGTGTATTTATTTTAGGATCTCTTGATTATCTAAGAATAGTGTTAAGAGAAGAAAAACTAAATAAGTATCTTAAAAATGATTTATATCAATCAATCGCCCAATATATTGAAGATATTGAAAAAATTTATTCATTATCTAATCAGGACAATGTTGTTTTTGAAAATATGAGTTTAAATAATCTTATAGAACATTTTGATAGGTTACAAAATTATATTAGTCAAGATCTTGATGTTCTTCCAAGATTAGATGATGATGATTTTGATGATTCATTATTCTATTAATTTATTTTGAGGAATTAAAATGGATAGATTTAAAAATTATTCTAAAGTGGTTTATGATGCACAGATAATTGTTTATTATTGTTTTTTATATGGTAAGTACAAATTAACTGGCCACACCACTAAAGCAAGAGATTTAACACAATTTTTAATAAATAATGAGATACAAATATGTGTTCCAGAGTTTATACTTGATGAAATAAATCATAAATCAATCCCAAAAATAGTTAATGAGTATGTGGAAGACAAAAGAAAATGCTTCCTCCCTTAAGCAAAATTCCAAATAGTAAGAACCACCATCTTCAAAAATTTCTTCAAAAAATGTGCAATTATCTAAAAGCCATTTTTTTACAATCCAAAGTGACCACTCATGATTTTGTTAATTAGAGTTTATATTCTATTGTTTAAATAATTTATCAGTGAAAAAACTAACCTCAAAATATTTTAAAAATCATCCCCTCTGAAAATAATGCCCCCGATTAATAACCTATAGTGCAATCGTTCAAAAAATTTTATGAAAATGCAGTCGAAGTTTAAAACTTATATAAGTAAAAGAATATAAAATAAATAGGTTAACCCAAGTGAGGAGTTATTGAATATGAGATGTGTTGGTACAGTAGTACGGGGAATTAGAACCCCAATTATTAAGGAAAACGATGATTTGGCAAGTATAGTCGTTGATTCATTGATGGCTGCTAAGGAAAGTGAAGGATTTGAATTTAAGGACAAGGACATTGTTGCAATCACAGAAGCGGTCGTTGGAATTTCAGAAGGAAACTATGTCACCGTTGATGATGTTGCCGAGGATTTAATCAACAAATTTCCATCCAAAAAAATCGGAGTTACAAACCCTATTTTAAGCAGAAACCGTTTTTCAATCATCCTGAAAGGAATAGCCAGAGGAATGGACAAGATTACATTGTTGACATCCTTCCCGGCAGACGAAGTCGGAAACGGAATTTTGGATGAAAACGCTTTAGATGAAAGTGAATTTAACCTTGCAAGCGTCATATCCGAGGACGATTATAAGGAACACTTTGCATCATGGAAACATCCCTTCACCGGAATAAACATGATTGACTTTTACCGTGATTTGATTGAAAGTGAAGACTGTGAAGTGGAATTTGTCTTTTCAAATGATGTTAAAACAATCCTTAACTATACAAATGACGTTTTAGCTTGTGACATTCACACAAGAGAAAAAACAGTGAAATTATTAAGGGATTTAGGTGCTAACGCTTACGGATTGTATCAAGTATTGACAGAGCCTGTTAACGGTTCCGGATGCAACCCTGACTATGGACTTTTAGGTTCAAACAAGGCAACCGAAGAAAGGCTTAAACTCTTCCCTAAAACCGGCCAGGAACTGGTTGAGGAAGTTCAAAAAAGACTGGTTGAAATTACCGGCAAACAGATTGAAGTTATGGTTTACGGTGACGGTGCATTCAAGGATCCTGTCGGAAAAATCTGGGAGCTTGCTGATCCTGTGGTTTCACCTGCACATACATCAGGACTTATCGGATATCCTAATGAAATCAAACTGAAATATGTTTCAGACAACAAGTTCGCAGACCTTAAAGGCGATGAGCTTAAAGAAGCAATCAAAGAGGAAATCAGAACCAAAGATAAGGACCTGACCGGTCAGATGATTACTGAAGGAACCACACCAAGAGTCTTGACTGATTTAATCGGTTCACTTTGTGATTTAACCAGCGGTTCCGGAGATAAGGGAACACCAGTAATATTTATTCAAGGTTACTTTGATAATCTGGCAAATGACTAGATTATCATAAAACCTTCTTTTTTTATTCTTATTTTAATAATATTTCTTATTATATCAAAATTGACAAAAATATATTTCATATTATAAGGTAGATAATATGAAATTTGAAAGAATGATTTTAATACTATTTTTAGTATTTCTAATTTCAATTCCAATAGCTTTTGGTGAAGATAATATCACAGACGAAAATGATTTATCAATAGTAGATATAACTGAATCAGAAGAACATATCGAATTGTATGAAGATGAATCAATTGGTAATGATTTAAATGAGACATTTTACGACACAGATAAGTTACAAAGCAACAATGATTATGAAAATGAATTGGAAAATAGTGAAACTACAACATTAGATGTTTCCGAAGCATATGAATATTTGAATAAATTTAGAAGTGAAAAAGGCATATGGTATTGGAATTCAGATGATACAACAATAACCTACTTCAATACAAATAACCACAACCAACTAAAACCTCTAACAAGAGACATAGGTCTTGAAGAAGGTGCAAAAATAAGAGCTAAAGAATTTGACACATACCCTTCACTTGCACATAACCGGCCTAACGGATTAAGTTGGAATACAGCTTATCCCTATTATGTCGGTGCAGAATGTTTATCACAAGGAGTGGACATAGAATCCTGCATTGATTATTTGAAAGAAACATATAAAAACCATAGTGGTCAAGGCCATAGACAGTCTATGATTTACCCTTACTTTAATTGCGTGGGAATTGCAATATATAAAACAGGGTATTTTACTTCTATGGCATTATCCTTTGGATATAAAAAAGAATACGAAACCAATGACACCACCATCGAAGAGCCACCATTGCTTGATTCCCAAAAAACATTCACTGATTTGAATAATTTGGTAACTAATACTAACATAACACTAAATAACGACTACATTTACACGACCAATGATTCCCAATTTGAATATGGAATTGACATTGAAAATTCAATAACTATAGAGGGGAAAGGACATATAATAGATGCAAGAAAATCTGCAAGAGTATTTAGAATTATTTCAAGCAACGTCACACTAAAAAACATTGTTTTCAAAAATGGGAATAAAAATTACAATTCAGGAGGATTAGTATTTGCACAAAATTCCAAAATCACAATTATAAATTGCAGTTTCATAAACAGTGATTCCTACACTGGCTCAGCAATATTCTCATACAACAGCGAAATTTTAGTTGAAAACTGCAATTTTACCGACAACATTGCAGTCAATGGAACAATACACTTATTAAACTCAGTTGGGATAGTTAAAAATTCATATTTTAACAATAACAGTGCTATTTTTTATGCAGGAGGCATATGTTCCTCAAACAGTAATGTTTCAATTGAAAATTGTAATTTTATCAATAATTCAGTCATAAGCATATTCTCAGGAGGCGCAATTCATTCAGGAAATAATGACAATACATCAATTACATTATGCAGTTTCTTTAACAACTCAGCAGAGATGGGTGGAGCAATATCTTGTCTGAATAACACGATTAGCATTGAAAAATGTATCATATACAATAACAGTGCGGTCAGAGGCGGAGGAGCATATGGTGATAATTGTAAAATAAAAATTATAAATTCTGACTTTGCCAATAATAATTTAAATTTATCTAATGATTATTTAAAAAGAGAAGGGGGAGGAATATATTTAATAAATAGTTCCACTCAAGTTATTAATTCCAATTTTACCAATAACTCTGTAAATCATCGTTCAGATAATTTCCAAGGAGGTGGAGCAATCTCATCAAACTATGGGAATCTGACAGTTACCAACTGTAGGTTTTATAAGAATTTTGCAGAAAAAGGTGGTGGAGGAATATATTCACTATCCAGCAAAACCAAAATCATTTTTTGCAATTTCACAAATAACATTGTGTATTCTAAAGGCCGTGCAACTATCGGTAGCGCAATATTTTCAGGAACAAGTGAAATTTCAATATATAATTCTGTTTTCTTAAATAATCAAGCAAATTCAAGTTATTATTCACCAAGTGGAGGTGCAATATATTCAAATATCAATAATATCACTATTGAAAATTGTAATTTTACAAATAATACCATACACAACGCAAAATATTATTATGACCCATGTGGTGGAGCAATACGATTCTCTCACTCCAATGCTACAATACTCCACTGTAATTTTAACAATAATAATATAAATCATTGGACAACATATGGAGAATCAATATTTTCAGAAAATGGGAAAATTATTATTATGTATTGTAATTTTACCAATACTCCATTAAATACAACTTCACATACCACATACGGAGGAGCAATATACTCATATAATGACAATATTACTATCAAATACAATACGTTCGCCAACAATTTTGGAACAAATGGAGGGGCAATATCCATGGTTAATGGAAATATTACAATTTCAAACTGCAATTTTATTAATAACACAGTAATGTATCATCATTTAGCCTATGGAGGAGCAATATATGCAAAAAAATGTAATTTATCCATTGAAAATAGTAATTTCACAAACAACATTGCAAATCAGATGATCGCACATGGAAGTGCAATATATTTATCTAACTCCAATACAACACTAGAACATTGTAACTTTAAAAATAATCATGGAAAATACAGAAGCGGAGGAATATATTCTGAAAATGGTGAAACAAATGTTAACTATTGCATATTCATTAATAATACTTCAGAACAAGGCGGTGCAATATATTCAGATAAAAACAAAGATTTCATAAGAAATTGTATTTTTACAGGCAATACTATTAATGAAACATCATCATCTCATGGAGGAGCAGTATATGCAAGAAATTCATATATGTTAATTGAATATTCCACATTTAGCCAAAATTTTGCAAAATCAAAAGGATATGCATGTGGAGGAGCAATATACAATTATTACAGTGATGTTTTCCTTAAATATTGTAATTTAACAAATAACAGTGTTGAATCATCCTATGCAGCATATGGTGGTGCAATATATTTAGACTATGGAAAAATTTCCCTTGAAAATTGTAAATTAGTCGATAATCAAATAAAATCAACTTATTCAAGAGGAGGTGCAATATATACTGAAAATAGTGAAACATTATTGGATACCTGCAATTTTGAAAATAATTCTGCAAATATTTATGGAGGAGCAATATATTCATTCAGTAGCAATAACACTTTAAAATATTCCATGTTTAATCACAACATCGCGAATAATTATGCAGGAGCAATTTTCACATCAAACAGTACCAACATTATGGAATATTGCAATTATAACAACAATTTTGCACCATTGGGAGGTGTAATTTATTCCACAAAAAGCAATAGCACCATAAACGATTGTAATTTTAATAATAATCATGGTACCAGATTTGGTGGTGCGTTATACTTAAACAAAGATGTTACTGTTTTAATTGATGAATGTAATTTTAATAATAATTCTGCAGAATATGGAGGAAATGCAATCTATTCTAAAGATACAGATACATATGTTAAAAACTCAATATTTGATAATGAAAAAAATTTGACAATAACTGGCAATACCATTATCATAAACTCAACATTTGGAAAAAATTCACTAGATAATGTCAATACAACAGTTAGTGACACACCAAACACTACTGATAATCGTGAAAAAACACATTTGGAACTATTCGACTATTATGGATTTGTAAATCAAGCAGTTACTTTATCTGCCAGATTATGGGACAGTGATGAAAATTATTGGCTGACCGGTGAAAATATAGAATTCTGGATAAATGATGAGAGATATCCTTCATTTACCCAAGGCCAATTAGGAGTCGCTCTTTTCAGATATGCATTCAATAAAGCAGGAACTTATTATTTCAGTGTAAATTATAGTGGAAATGAAGAATATCGCCCATGTAACGGCACCGGCAAAATTATAATAAAAAATCCGATTGAAGCTCAAATAAGCACTGATTTAAATTTTAATAATGCAACAATCACTGTTGATTTAGGAAAAAACATTGACGGCGAAATCATTATTAATATTGATGACAGTGATCAAAAATGGACATTAGGATATCTATACAATGAATATAAACTAAAAATTCAAAATGGAAAAGCAGTTCTGAAACTTGACAACTTAAAAGACAGGACTTATCATTTCACTGTTGAATTGAACAGTACACTCTATGAATTTGAAGAAACTGTAGGTTCAGAATTTAAAATAGTTACTTATAAAACCCATCTTGTTGCAGATGACATAAACATGTTTGCCGGAAACGAACTCATATACCACATTGAACTATATGATGAGGAAGAAATAGGATTTGAAAATCAGACAATACACATATACTTAAACAACAGACAATATGATTTAAAAACTGATGAAAACGGTTCTGCAAATCTGCATGTCAACCTGACAAGTGGAAATTATCCGATAATTATTTCTTATGATGGTTTTAACAATACATTTTTACCGGTAAAGTTAACTAAAAACATCATTGTCAAACCGACTACTGCAATTCCACAAAACAGCGAATTTGCACCAAATTCACATTATGAGATACAGCTATTCGACAGACAGGGAAATGTATTGGCAAACACTGAAATTGATGTGAAAATAGATGGAGTAAAACAGAATCTAATCACCGACAGTACAGGAAAGTTATCTATACTCTTAAACCTGAAAGATGGAAAACACTCCATTGAAATCACCAATCCTAAAACAGGAGAAATAATTAAAAAAGAAATCACAATAAAATCCAATAATAACAACCAACAGCCACAGAGCAAAGCCAAAAAGATCAATCCTAAAAAAATCATAAGGACAAAAAACATCTCAGTTAAGAAAGGAAAGAAAATAATATTCAAAGCCAGGCTTTACAATATTAATGGAAAGATTCTGAAAGGTAAAAAGGTAACTTTTAAATTTAAAGGCAAAAAATACAAAGTAAAAACCAATAAAAAGGGAGTGGCAACACTAAAACTTAAAATAAAACTTAAAAAAGGAAAATATACTATAAAAACAACATATCAAAAATACACTGTCAAAAACAAGATTAGAATCAAATAGAATTCCTAAAAAGTGTGAAATAACCTCAGTTATTTTACACTCCCCCTATTTTTCACAAACATGAGACAAATTTGATGCGATATACTTGAACCAAGACTAAACTAAAATAGCATTTAAGTGTAAAACTTAATTTTAATTAAATGAAATTTTAAAATAAAAGAAATAATAAAATAAATTAAATAAAAAGAAAAAGAATATGTAGATTACTTAACCAAGTAATCTAGTTTTCAAGGTATTTTTTCAAATCTTCAGCCTTGTCGGTTTTCTCCCAAGGGCGACCTTCAATACCAAAGTGACCGTATTTTGCGGTTGGCTTGTAGGAAACATCCCTTAAGCCCAAACTTTCAATGATTCCGTCAGGAGTCAATTTGAAATTTTCACGTACGATTTCACCGAATTTTGCCTGTGAGACCTTACCTGTTCCGAAGGTATCAACCATTACAGATGTTGGCTCAGCAACACCTATAGCATATGAAAGCTGAATTTCACATTTCTCAGCAAGTCCGCTTGCAACAATGTTTTTGGCAATGTATCTTGCCATATAACATGCGCTTCTGTCCACTTTGGTACAGTCTTTACCTGAGAATGCTCCACCACCGTGTCTTGCATATCCTCCGTAGGTATCAACGATTATTTTACGTCCGGTCAAACCTGCATCACCATGAGGACCACCGATTTCGAATTTACCTGTCGGATTGATGTGTTCGGTTGTATCTTCAGTAATCAGTCCTTCAGGAATAACTGCTTTGAAGAGTTTTTCACGAATGTCCTCTTTTAAGCCTTCCTGGTTTTCAGACATGGATTCATCGTGCTGTGTGGACAATACCACTGCATCAAGGGACAATATATTTCCCTCTTCATCATAATTAACAGACACCTGTGCTTTTCCGTCTGGTCTTAAGTATGGGATTTCTCCGCTTTCACGCAGTTCGGTTAATTTATTTGTCAACTTACGTGCCAAATCGATTGGGAAAGGCATTAATGATTCGGTTTCGTTGGTTGCATAACCGAACATCATTCCCTGATCTCCTGCACCGGTTTCGTCTTCCCCACGGTCAACACCCTGGTTGATATCAGGAGACTGTGCATGCAATCTGTTAACGATTTCACAGCTGTGTCCGTCAAATTTCAAATCAGGATTATCATATCCGATTTCATTGATTGTGTCTCTTATAATCTTTTCAATATCATCATTATCTAAATCAGCATTTGATGTTACCTCACCAAATACCATACAGAAATCTGTTGTTACACAAGTTTCACATGCAACGTGGGAATTCTTATCCTGCGCCATGTATGCATCGAGTATTGCATCAGATATAATATCTGCAACTTTATCCGGGTGTCCTTGTGTTACGGATTCTGATGTAAATGTTCTATATATTTCGCTCATAATTATCAATCCATAAAAATAAATTATAATGAGGGTATTCCTAAATTTTTTTAATATAATAATATATTTTTATTTTAATATATAAACTCTTTCTAATTTTTAAAATAAATAATGAAAATTAACATCAAAATAATTATTATATTTTTTATTTACTTAAAAACTTAATCAGCTTAACAAGAGCAAAACCCATCAAACCCTTGTTTTTATAGATTTCATCAATTTCTGAAATCTCATCAAAAAGCATCTTTTTTTCAGCCAAAGTAAAATCACCCTGGCGCAACAGATTGATATAGTTTACAAAAAAAGGATTCATCATCATGGCCACATCCTTTAAACCTTCACGATTGGATGTTTCAATAGCCAACTTATAGGACTGAATTGTGTCCAAAACCAATTTGAATTTTACATTTTTAGTAACGGACAAATCTCCATCAAAACGCATTGAATAATTCACAATGGATTCATTGTTAATGAACAATATTTCTGAATTATAAAAGACATCCAAAATAAAGTTCAAGTCCTCTCCTGCAACAAATGGCTTGAATTCAACCAATTTATCAGCCCGAACAATCTTTGTCCACATTGATGGCAGAATTTTTAAGATTTCAGGGTTTTTTCGAATATCCTTAATTAGAATTTCATCCTTATACTCCATGGATTTTCCATATAATATCCTGTATAGCACTTTCCAAATCAGTGCAGTGATAAAATTAAAATTGGGATATGTTTTAATATCGTTATTTTTTGAATCATATGGAGAATATGATATAAGAGTCATATCATCATAAACACGATTATATCGTCCAAATGCCACCCCAACATTTGATTTTGAGATTGCATTATACAGCACTTCACATGCAGTTTGAGTATATGTGTCATCGGCATCCAAAAACATTACATACTCACTGGTTACATATTTAAGACCAACATTTCGGGGCCCGAATGGTCCTCCGGAGTTCTTTTGTAAATGAATCGGTTTAAAAGAAGAGTATTTGTCTGCATATTCATCAATGATTTCTCCTGATGAATCTGTTGATGCATCATTTACAATAATAACTTCAAGATTGCTGATTCCAATGCTTTGATTGACTATTGAATCCAAAGAATCCCTTAAATACTTTTCTGCATTGTAAACCGGCATTATGATTGACACTTTATAAATGGACATTAGTTGAATTTTTATTAATTGTAGTATTTAAAAATTTCAAAATAATGCAAAACAAATAAAATAAAAAAAGAAAAATAAGGAATTAAATCCTTATTTTTTAACTTTTGCAGTCTTTTTAACTGTTTTTTTACCGTATGAAACCTGATATTTTACTTTTTTGCCAACTTTAAGTTTCTTTAAAACTTTTTTCTTGATGGTAACTT
>NZ_JAFUHT010000078.1 GCF_017468685.1 Methanobrevibacter sp. | reverse complement strand
TAGCAGGAACCATGATGACATTCGATATGGTATATGGAGTCGGAAGGGGAGTAAAGAATTACTTAACAGCTAAAAATGCTGCAGGTGTGGTCGAAGCGGAGACTGTAGAAGCTATTGAGGCTGCCAAAATATCTGAGATTGAAATGACAAGTGCTGTAGAAGCTAAGACTGTAGAAGCGGCTGAGATAGCTGAGTTAGAGACATCGGGAGCAATAAAAGCACAGGTGGCTGAAGTAACTCAAATATCGGAATTTGAGGCTGCTAAAACAGCTAGAATTTCAGAAATGCAGGCAGCCAGCGTAGAAAGCATAAGTGCAGAAGCAGGCGGTGAAATTGCAGAACTTGAAAGTGCTGAGGTTGGAACAGAACTTGGCGGAATTGGAACTAATGGTATTATTGATGGGAAAACCCCTGCAGGTCGATTTGCTGATAAAGTTCAAGGATTACCTAATTCTGAAAGACCTAATACCGTTGCTGTTGTCAGAACTTCTGATGGTAGATACTATATCGGTTACAACAAAGCTGGTGTAAATAATGGCGAAGTACAAGCTATAATGGACTCTTTAGGAAATTCTAATATGTATAATAGACAGTGTGCAGAAGTTAATGCAATTTCAAGGGCGATTAATAAAGGAGCAAATTTAGAAGGAGCAACTATATCGGTTGCAAATGTTAGAAGTGTTGGTAATTATAGTGGGTTACATGGTACACCAAAGATACCTTGTGATGTTTGCCAGCCGTTGCTTGATTTTTATGGAATTAAAATTGTTCAATAATTTGAGAAAGAAGGCATGTAAAGATGGATTATATTGAGATTTTTAATAAATATTTATCAGAAATAGATATTCTTTCTGATGAACATGAAAAAGTTTATGATTGGATAAAAATATTAAGTGAGGAAGGTTATAAGAACAATGACTATGCAAATGAGATACTATCCAATTTAGGTGGTTTAAAAATAAGGGGAAAAGGTTCAACATCCAAAAATTATGTGGAGATTTATTTTAACCCTGTATATTATGCAGGCGGTGAATATGACAGAATGAATATATACAATAAAGTTGCAGATGATATATTGTTTCCAATTGGTGGGCTATATGATTATACAATATATGTTGGAAAGAATGGTAAATACTATATAGCAGATTGGAAAAATTTATATGAGTGTGGTAACTCAATTAATTCTTTTATGAAAAATATTTTTTTGGATAACCCACAATTAATAGAATTGTATAATAATGAATGATAGAACATGCTTTAATGGTATTTTATGCTTTATTGCATATTTTCTCTTAAAAATTGCAAATATAATCAACATTTTTAATTCGATTGAATTGGAGGTCGGTAATTAGCTGGATATTGATGAAATAATACAAATTTATGAAATATACATAGAAATTTTTAGATAAAGATTTGAATAGAGGGACTAACAGAGCTATATATAGATGTAAATAAAAATGCTGATATAGCAGAGAGAAAGGCAGAGGGCTGGAGAAAGGTTAAACGAGGAATAAATATCGGACTGATAGGAATTGGAGCAGTAGCTTCGGCGTTAGGCGGTCCTATAACCAGTACTGCGTTTAATTGTGTAATGGGAGCGGCCGGCTTAGGGGCTGTAACATTTGGAACGGCAGATGTAATCGAAGGAATACAGGATGTAGAATATGGCATATATGGAGACCTTACGACAAAATCATTCAATCCGTACAAGGATATTCTGGGAGAAAAAGCATACTAT
>NZ_JAFUHT010000077.1 GCF_017468685.1 Methanobrevibacter sp. | reverse complement strand
ATCTTTAACTTTTCCTGCAATATCTGCGAGGGTTCCTCTAATTATTTGTTGGTCTGGCCAAGTTGCCTTTTTGACAACTGCAACTGGAGTGGTTTTTTCATAACCTACAAGCAGTTCATCAACTACCTTGTCAATCATACCGTTTAAAGCATATATTTGTTGATGAATTATTCAAAACCATATTAAAGTTGAATTTTTACATTTTTTATCTTCAAACCATTCAATCAGTAATGTTCTATCTTCATCTAATTTAATCTCATCAACATACCAGTTTAAAGGAATTTTAACTTTACTCATTAGTACATCACCACTTCTTTTAAATCAATACCAAAAAATTCTTTAGCAAGATCTTTCTTTTTTCTGCTCATATTCCTTATACACTTCTGCTCTATCAAAAATACTATCTAAATTATAATATTTTGATAAATATTCTTCAGTGAACTTTTGATGTTGCTTTCCATAATTATCAACATCATACCCTTCATTTTTCAATTTTTTTCTTTTCTTCTCTTCAAGATGATGAGCTTCTTCTAATGAATAATCTTTTGAAAAATATTTCTCACCATCATACTTAGAAATTAACCTAATAAGCCACCTTCTCTTAAAAACTCCATATTAATCTCTTCGATAAATTATATCATGCACATAAAGATGTAAACCAGTATATTTACTGAAATATTTTGAAATCTTTTCTTCAAATTCGCTCATATGTTGTATAAGCACTTCTTCATAAATTTCATTTCTAATTACTTTTATTTGGTTATCATCATAGTAATGCTTTTGAAGTTTAACTGCTAATTTTTTATTCACAATAGATTTAATTTTGTTTCTAAAGTAACTATCATCTTTTATTAAACTATTAATCAGTTCTTGTTTTGATTTAGTTGATAATATATTTGTATTTATAGTTTTAAGTGAATGTTTTCATTAGAATTATTCAAAACTTTTAGGATAGGCGTTTATGATAGGTATGTAAATTTAATTAAAACAGATACTTATGAATGTAAATAGTTGCTTAGAGGTGAATGATTTTAAGTTTGATTACTAAGCAACTATGTAAGATTAAATTATCACTACGCTCCATGCAGTAGTAATTTTTACTTGTGGCATTATTATCAACTCCCTTTAAATTAAAGTTCATACGGAGTCCGGTTATTCCGATATAACGGCGTGGTTAACTTATATCTATAAATTTGTTGCAGTATCATGAAATTTTTAGGACATGTATAACATTTCGGTTAAATAACCATCCCTATGTAAAAATTTTCAATTATAAAAAAATAAATAATTCCGTAAAAAATTGACCAAATAAAAAAAAGAAAAAGGAAAAAGATAACTAGATATAAAATCTAGTTACGTGTTTATTTTAATATTATTCTTTTCTGCTTGTCCAAAAACAACCAAATATTGCAAAGATTGCAACTAAAAGATAAACAAATGGATTACCTGTGTTTTTCATTGTAATGTCCATTGCAGGTTCAGGAGTAGGATTTACCGGTCTTGGGTGTGGCTTGTGATGATCATCAGGTGTTTTATTTTCAATAACGCTGATTTCAGCATCATCATAATTGTTACTTAAGTCAGTGTCATTAGTGGATGATGTTACGTTTGCCTTATTGACAATATCACCTGCAACCATTACTTTACATAAAATGTCAAGAACGTATTTTTCACCGTTTTCAACATCACCAATATCCCATTTTCCGCTAGATTGTGCATAAGAACCTTTTGTTGCAGTGTAACTAATGAATTTTACGCCAGAAGGCAATACATCATTTACAACCACATCTTTTGCAGTTGAAGGACCATGATTAACGACTGTGATAATCCAGTGCATCTCATCTCCAACACGGTAAACTTTCCTATCTGATGATTTTATGAGTTCCAAATCACAGACAGCAAATGCTTCGGTTCTGTTTTCAGCTTTGTTGTTGTTTGAATTATTATCAAATGTTGAAGTTGAAACTTCAACCGGATTTGTAATATTTCCAATGTTTAAAACTTTTGTTACAATAGTTAAAGTAACTGTGGAAGCATTATTCATATCACCAATTGTCCATATTTGACTGTTTTTATCATAGGTACCTTTAGTGGCAGTGTATTGCTTATATTGCAAGGAATCAGGAATGTTTTCCTGAACTTTTACATCTTTTGCTGTGCTTGGGCCATGGTTAATGACGATAATGGTCCATGTCAGTTCTTCTCCAACATAAGCCTTTTTGGAGCTTACCAGTTTGATTATTTCCAAATCACAAACAGGATTTACTACAGTAGTGTTTTGCGCATGATTGTTTGACTCATTGGAATCTGGAGTACTTCCTGTTACAACAGCAATGTTGGTTTTAGTCCCTTCGGTTAAAACTTGAGTCAGCAATGTTATTGAAACAGAAGCGTTTGCATCCAAGCTTCCTATATTCCAAATTAAAACGTTTCCTTTTTGACTGCAACCTTCAGGAACTTCCAGTAATCTAACACCATCAGGCAATGTGTCATTGACGATAACATCCTTTGCAGTGCTTGGACCATTGTTTGAAACAGAGATTGTCCATTTAACAACGTCCCCAACATTTACACTAGATGCATTTACGAATTTGCTAATTTCCAAATCACAAATTGGATTTGCAATGGTTGTGTTTTGCGCATGATTGTTGGATTCATTGGAATCCGGAGTAGTGGAATTTACAGTAACTATATTAGTAAAAGATTTCTCATATTTGATTTTTGTTACCAAAGTAAGGGAAACTGAATCATTAACGTCTATTTTTTCAATCTCCCAGACCCTAGTTTTATTATCAAAACTTCCCACTGATGGAGTTGCCTTAATGATTTGTAAACCGTCAGGTAAAGCATCATTAACAACAACACCCACAGCAGATGAAGGGCCTTTATTAAATACAATTATAGTCCATTCAACCATATCATTCACATAGACACTTGTTGCGTTTACATATTTTGTAATTTCCAAATCACAAATCGGATTTGCATAAGTGGTATTGTTTGCTCTGTTGTTTGATTCGTTTGAATCAGGAGTTGTGCTGTTTACGACAACGGTATTGTTTACATTTCCTTCACGTACAACTTTAGTTATCAATTTTA
This sequence comes from Methanobrevibacter sp., assembly GCF_017468685.1. Classification (NCBI taxonomy): domain Archaea; kingdom Methanobacteriati; phylum Methanobacteriota; class Methanobacteria; order Methanobacteriales; family Methanobacteriaceae; genus Methanobrevibacter; species Methanobrevibacter sp. Next base: position 128,020 of record NZ_JAFUHT010000077.1, on the reverse strand, counting down.
AAGTCACAGAAGCGTTTGCATCCAATGTTTTAATATTCCAAATCAGATATTTTCCATCGAATGTGCAGCCTTCAGGAGTTGCAAATTCAAGACCGTCAGGAATGGTATCATTAACAACGACATCTTTAGCAGCGCTAGGACCAACGTTCACAACAGTAATGGTCCATAAAACAGTATCATTAACAAAAATACTTGTAGCATTCACGCTTTTAGTAATCTTCAAATCACAAACAGGATTTGCATAAGTAGTGTTGTTCGCTTTGTTATTTGATCTGTTAGAATCAGGAGTAGTACTGTTTACAACAACAATGTTAGTTGCGTTTTTCTCAGCAACCACTTTTGTGGTAAATGTAAAGGATATTTCGCTATTCGCTTCCAAATCGCCAAGATTCCAGACAATTGTTCTTCCGGTTTGCTTACCACCATTAGGAATTGTGCCACTGACAACAACACCTTCAGGTAAATAGTCGCTGACAGTTACATTTTTGGCAGTGTGAGGACCTTTGTTTTTAACTGTTATTGTCCATTCAACAGTATCGTTTACAAAAATACTTGTAGCGTTAACGCCTTTTGTAACTTCCAAATCACAAAACTTATTGAGCACAGAGGTATTGTTGTATGCTGTTCTGTTTCCGGTTTGGCCGGATGTGACATTCACTGTGTTTGTGATATTACCAAGAGATTTGGTAGTGAATTTGACAGTGAAGTTAGAAGTTGAACCTGCAGCCAAAATTCCATCAAATGAGAAAACATTTCCGGATTGGGTCCAATTTTCACCGCTTATTAAAGTTATTGAATCCAGTTCAGTTGCATTGTAGATTTCAAATACCCTAATGTTGGTTAAGTTGCAGTCTCCTATGTTTTTAACGACAATTGTAAATCTGGTATCGTCTCCGATATAGACTGTCCTGTCTAATGCCAATTTTTCAACGGCAATATCAGGATTTAAAACATAGGTTGTATTTTCAACAGTTATGTTTTCGGTTTCTTCGGAAGTGACATTGACAGTGTTGGTAACATTACCTTTAACCAATGTCTTGAACCAGACAGTGAAATTAACACTCTCATTAACAGCCAAAGTACCATTGAATCTGAAAGCATTACCTTCCTTAATCCATAAATCCTGTTTATTATGATTGGTATAGTTCAACTCGGAAGAATTGAATAACTCAAAAACACGAACATCATGCAATACGCAGTTACCTGTGTTTTTAACAACAATCACAAAGTAAGTGTCATTTCCAAGATAAACAGTCTCATTCAAAGCCAATTTAAACGCTTCAAGACTTGGATCTTCGACAAAAGTAACATTCTCAGCAACCTTATCCTCAGTCAAATCAGAACTTACAACAACAACATTTCTCCAATGACCACCTTCCCTAGCATCAAAAGTAATATTGAAACTAGTAGAATTACCAGGAGCCAAAACGGAAGTATAATTGAAAATATAATCCCCTACTTTAATCCAGCCGTCACCAACAAATGAATTGTAAGCAAGACCTATAGGAATCTCCTCAACAACACTAACGTTAGCCAAATCACAGTCACCAGTGTTAGTAACAACAATAGTGAAAACAACCTGCTCATCAACCCTAACAGTCTCATTCAAAGTCAATTTCTCAACAGCCATATCAGGCAGATAAACTCTGATGTTAGCAGAGGCATTGATTTTATCAGTTCTATTGGATCTTGCAGTAACATTGTTTGGCAAACTACCGTTTCTTAAAACCTTGAAATAAACAGTAAATGTAGCATTTCCACCTTCAACAAGGTCATTTGCATAGAAGAAAGTCCTGTTATCATTGGATGCAGTCCAATTCTCACCAACAATTTTAATAAACTTAAAATCACCAGCATCAAACTCTTCTGTAACATTCACTTTACCCAGAGTACAATCCCCAACATTAGTAACAGTGACATTAAACGCAACAGTATCATTAACAACAACAAAATCAGTAACGTTCAAACTTACTTTTTCAACTGTCATATTAGGATTATAGACTGTGGTTGTATTATTTGCACTATCTGTACGGTTTCCAGTTTCCTTTGTTGTTAAATTAACAGTGTTGAGTAAAGTACCAGTCTTCAATGTTTTAAATGTAATAGTGAAGCTTGCACTTTCATTAACTCCTAAAACGCCATTATAAACAAAAGTAATATTGTCTTTTGTAATCCATTTATCATGATTGGTATAACCTACAAATTGCAACTCACCGGAATTGAAAATTTCAGTTACGGTCACATTGTGTAGTGCAAAAACATTAGTGTTATTCACAATAATGGTAAAACTTACATTATCTCCTAGAATAACTGTTTCATTCAAAGTAACTTTATCCACCATTTTAACAATTAGCGGAATTACCCTGAACTTGCTTTGATTACCGATAACGGTATAATAACTGCTTTTATCATAGATTGCCTTAACAGTATAGTTTCCTTTTGTTAAGTTTTCAAGTGTTAAACGTGTAGCACCATAAATGTCAGTTCTTGGAATTTCAGAATAAGTCACATTTTTAATTAAACTTCCAGTCTCGTTATAAACCTCAATTCTGATAACCTGGTTGTTTTCAAACGGATACTGGTAAACATTATCATAATTTGGGATGTCTTCAGGTTCAACATCCTCTGCTTTACTGTGAATTGTTCTTACTTCATTATTTTCATCGAAGAACTGATAAGTGATATTGTTTACAGTTACTTCACCATCTCTGTTATACATTGCATTTGCAATGTTGTCTCCACCCTTATGGAAAACGAGAATTGTAATGTTTTCGCCTTCATAAACTGTTGAGATGTATTGCAAATCATTGCAGTGACAGTTACATGTGCCTTCAGTACAATTGCCATCACAGCCACAAGCACATTCGCATTCAGCATCATATGCACGCAAAAGATTATTCAAATATTTTGCATATAACCTATTTTCTTTAGAAATACGATTTAATGCATAAGACTGAATCAATGATTTGTTTTTAGAGCAGTTGCAACTGCAGTTGCAAACGCCTTGAACAGTACAGTCTGCACTGCTGTTTCCCCTATCATAATCAATTACAAGCAAGTAAGACCTAGCAAGATTATCAAAGAATTCTGAATCATGAACCCTTACTGAAGAGTCTTGAATATAAATTGCGGAACCGTTAGTTGCAGTGTTGTTATAGAAGTTAGCCTGAATATCTGCATCAAATGAGAAATCTATATGGAAAGCTCCACCTTCTCCTCTATCTCTGGAAATATCACCAATTGCATGATTGCTGATGAATGTGGAATTTTTGACGATTAAATCAAAAGCGAAGAAAAGTTTTGCAAACCCTCCATTTTCAGCAGTGTTATTGAAAGCATATATGTCTTCAAAATATGCATTTTCACTTGCAACAAATACTCCACCACCATTATCGGCAGCATAGTTTGAAGAAATGTTGTTTTTTGTGAAATTAGTATTTGCACCTTCAATACTTGCAGCTCCTCCAGCAGAATTTCTACCGGTTGCACGGTTAAAAGTGAGATTATTATTCATGAATAATGCATTTTCACCTATAATAAAGACTCCACCACCGGAGTTTGCTTCATTATAGGAAACGTTATTATTTAAGAACTGGGCATTATCACCCTCAATATTAATTGCACCACCCAAACCTGTTTCAGGATCTTCTTCAATTTTTAAAGCTGTATTATACTTGAATCTGGAATTTTGAACAATTACATTATTTCCGTCAATATAACTTGAACCACCAGCCAAAGCAGTGTTTTTAAAGGAAGTTACATTATCAAATAATGCATTGTCACCTCTAACATAAACGGCACCACCATTTATAGTGGCATTACAGTTTGACAGAGTAACATTGATGAAAGTACAGTTGTCTCCTGCAACATCCAAACCACCCCCACGAATGGAAGCATTGTTACTGTCCAAATGACAATTCTGGACTGTAATATTATGACCTTCAATGAATGAAGAACCTCCTTTTGAAGCAGTGTTATTTACAGACATTACATTGTCAAAAGTTGTGAAATTACCTTTAACGTAAATTGCACCACCTTCATTAGCTGCATGACAGTTTGAAAGATTTACATTTCTAACTGTACAGTTGTTTCCTGCAATATCCAATGATCCACCTCTATCGGAAGCGTTATTGTTGTCCAAATCACAGTCAATAATTTTGGTAAAGTTACCTTCAATAAATGATGAACCTCCACGAGTAGCAGTGTTTCTTTCTGAATCCACATGATCAAATGTTGCATTGTCTCCTAAAACGTAAACTGCACCACCGATTCCATCTGCATGGTTATTTGATAAATCCACATTAATTACAGTACAATTTATTCCTGCAATATCCAATCCGCCACCACGTTCGGTAGCATAATTGTTATCAAGTACACAATCTTTAATAAGTGTGTTGTTTCCTCTGATAAATGTTGATCCACCAAGAGTAGCATTGTTATTTAATGATTCGACATTGATGAATTTACAGTCGTTACCCAAGACATCCAATGCACCACCTAAACCTGTGTCATTAGTACCATTGTAAATAGCCTTATTCCTATCAAATGTTGAGTCTGATACGGTAATATTATTTCCTCTAATATATGATGAACCTCCACGTTGAGCAGAGTTATCTGTAGAGTTAATATGATGGAAATGAATATCATTACTTTTAACATAGAATGCACCACCCTCACGTGCAGCAGTGTTTTTAGAAACCTCAAGATTATAAATCTTACAATTTTCTCCTGCGATGTCTAATCCACCACCTCTACCACTGAGATTTGTACCGTTATCAATAGCTTTATTTCCATCTAAAACACAGTCATGCACATCAACAAAGTCTCCTTCAATAAAAGTGGAACCTCCACGGCAAGCTGTGTTATTTATAGAATCTACTCTAACAAATGAAGAATAGTCACCTTTAACGTAAACGGCACCACCATCAGTACCTGCAAAATTGCCGGATACATCAACATCACTCACGTTACAGTAATCACCAGCAACATTTATACCTCCACCACGCAAAGTAGCAGTGTTATTGTCAAATGTTGACTGTTTGATTTTTGTATGGTCCCCTCGAATAAATGTTGAACCACCAAGAGTAGCATTGTTATATTTTGATGTAACATCAATCAGCTGACAGTTGTTACCTAAAATGTCAAATGCTCCACCGATACCGGAATTGTCGGTTCCATTATAAATAGCATTATTGTTGTTGAAGGTTGAATGCTGTACAACAGCATCATGACCACGAATAAAAGCGGAACCTCCACGGGACGCATTGTTATTAACAGAAATAATATTGTCAAAGAAAGCACCATCGGTAATCAGATAGATTGCACCACCATCAGTACCAGCCTTATTGTTTGAAATATTGGAATTCATGAACTCACACGGTGAAGATGTTGTATTGATGTAAAATGCACCACCTTCAGAATGAGCAGTGTTGTTTTCCAAAATACAGTTATCAACTACAGTAGTACCGATAATGAAAAAATCAATAGCTCCACCTCTGTCTGCAGTGTTATTAAAACATTTACAGCCAATCATGTCCACATGGTTAATGTCGTACATGTGAAGAGCACCACCCTGTGCCCTGTCCTGAGAACGTTGTCCTTTTGCAGTATTGTTTACAAAGGTTGTGTTTACAAACTTAAGATTAGGTCTTCCGACTTGACTGTCGATAGTAACATCAATAGCACCGCCGTTACCATTGGTAGCGACATTAAAGTAGAATTGACAATCAAATGTATCAACGAAACCTCTTATTGCACCACCATATGGAGCCTTGTTTTCTGTGAAATTACAGTTAAATATTTCCATTTGAGCCATACAGGACCAAAGCGCTCCACCACCATTAGGAACAAGGGACGGATTGTTTTGGAGCACACCGTAAGCAGTGTTGTTGGTAAATGTTGAATTGGAAATGACCCATCCTTGGGCACCAAAGTTTTTAACAGCACCTCCACCTGCAGGAGCAGAGTTATTTGTAAATGTTGAATCGGAAATCAGCCCATTGTGTGCGCTGGCTGAAATTGCAACGGCACCACCATGTCCAAAGTTGTCAGGCCACTGCTGTGACCCGTCATTTGCAACATGATTGTTGGTGAAATTTGAATTTAAAATGTTTACATTATCACAATTTTCACCAATATAAATTGCACCACCATTTTCTTTGCTTTTACCGTTAATAAATGTGAGATTTACTAAATTGACAGTATTTACATTATCATTTATTTTAAATATCCTGGAATAACCTTCCGCATCCAAAACAGTTCCGTTACTGCCCAAAATTGTAATTGATTTATCAATTACCATATTGTTTTGAATGTCATTAATGTAAGTGACATCTTTCAGTTGAAGAATTGTTCCCGGTTCAGCGGAGTTTATTGCAGCTTGAATATCGGAAAATCTGTTTCCTTCAACAGGAATAGATCCTTTAAAAAAACTGCCCTCTTTTTCAAGTTCTCCGGAATAAACCTTATAAGTGTAACTTCCATCAGGGAGATTTGAATAATCATATTTCATTTCACCATTTTTATCAGTTACTCCGGTTTTTCTGTCTATCTCATCACCGTTTGAATCATAAATGACAACAGTGAGTTCCTGATTTGGTAATTTAACCACACCCTCGTCAGTCAGGTTACCTGGAACATATGATGAGCCATCCCATATTTTTAAATTTTCAATAGCAGGATTACCATTAATCATATGGGAAAAATCTACTGAAAGAGCAAATGTCAATGATAAAAATCCACTTTCAACACTCATTTCAATGTTTTGTCTGAATTTACAGTCGTCTACCAGACCGTTAGTACCTTCACAGTGAATTGCTTTACCGTAAGGTGCAGAATTATCTTCAAAAGTACAATTGGATATTGTTGAATCTGCCCCTTTAGAGCAAATAGCTCCACCATTACCCCATTCAGAACGGGCAACATTTTGTTTGAAATAACTGTTTGTTACAGTCAACCTTGCTCCGGTAGAGAAAATTGCCCCACCATTAGCTATTTCATTATTTGATCTTGCATAATTATTCTTTTCGAAAAGACAATTGTTAAATTTACAGTCATTAGCTTCCACATATACTGCTCCACCATCTCCTGTCCATTTGTTTCCATTATTTGTAAAATTACAGTTAGTAAACTGAGTATTTGTTCCCTGTGAATTTATACGAACAGCACCACCGTTCTGATTTTCACAATTATCAAATAAACAATTATTTATTTTACAGTCTGAAGACTGAACGTAAACAGCAGAACCTGGTCCACTACCACTATTTGAATTTAAAATCTTAACATTGCTTAAAGTGATTCCAGCTGCATTAAAGCTAAATACTTTAGCATAATTTGCATTTATTGTGGAAAATCCATTTGGGTTGGAACTGCTTCCACCAGTTATAATGACATTAGCAACATTGACATTTACCTGATTTCCATCCCATTGCTGCCAATTGGATGTGAAATCTTTATTTCCAAGATATACTGTATCACCTTCATGAACTGCTCCGGAATCAAAATAATTTTTAATATCCTGAACAGTAGAACCTGAAATATCATGGGTAGCTGACAATAATTCATTATCACTAGCTTGCAGGTAGCCTTCAGCAGAATCACTCGGCAGCGACTCGTATATAACATCATCATCCGTTTTCGTTAATGTCATATTATTCATTGCCGAATCTTGTGATGCACTAACAACTCCCACTAAAAATACGAGCAAGAATAATATCAAAATAATCAAAATAGATTTTTCTATTTTTTTGATATTATCTCCTCCTTATGAATACAATTTTTTACTTACACATATAATAAATCAAATTTATCATATCACAACATAATTTTGACAATGTAGAAAAAATTAAATTTAATTAAATAAAATTTATTATTTTTATTTAAAATTTTTTTAATTTCATCCTATTGAATTTAGATTAAAAGTTAAAAAACTAATTATCAAAATATTATTGCATTTATGATATTATTTTCTAATTATATATAAAATTTACTAACAATATAATTAAAAAAAATAAAAAATAATGAAAAATGTTCAATATATTAAATTTAATAATTTTCAACAAATAGCAGAATTTTTATAAAATTTTCCACAATAAAAAATAAAATTATACAAATCAACTAAAAATAACTATTAAGTTAAAAAAATATTAATCATTATGAATTGAAAATCGTTAAATGTATAAAAAAAAAGTATAAAAAATTATATAATAAAGTAAAAAAAATACTAAAAAATATTAAACCAATATGTAAATAATTTCTTTACAATGATTTTAAAAAAAACAGATAATAATAAAAAACAATTAAAAATCGCTTATTTTAAATTTAAAAAAATAGTATAAAAAGAGAAGATACAATTCTCCTCTTTCACATCATTCATCCAATAGTTTGAGATCTTAGTCGCCTAACTTGTATTTCTGGATTTTTCCACTGGTTGTAAGTGGGAATTCCTCCTCAAATAGTTGCAAGGTCTCCTGAGTGTAGCCATCCGTCAGGTTCTATGGTTTCTGCAGTTTTTTCAGGCATGTTATAGTATCCTTTCATTACATTGAAACCTCTGCACATGATTTCACCGGTTTCGCCTACGCCGGCCTCTGATTATCTCATGTACAGTATATATTTTCCAAATCTTGGAATTCTATAAATAATTACTGTAGCAGTATAACTGAATGCATATGTTACTTAATTTGTTAATTCTGCAGTGTAATTCACTCCATCAATGTTGATTGTGACATTACATGTTGCATTTACATTATCTATAGTAGTTTAAAGCGCATATTTGTTGATGAATTATTCAAAACTATTTAAATTCATTTTTAAAACTGATGAAAAGTGATATATCCCATTTCATAAACTATATTACCTTCAAAATATAGAATATCTTTAATTAATTTCTCTAAGTGATAATATGAACAAAAAAATATGCATGTCCATTTTAATATCCATTTTTGTAATTTTTGTATTCATCACTTCTGTATCTGCAAACTATTACTACGAATATGCAGATCCGTGGTATGACACGGAATTTTTTGACATGAACTCCAATTATTATGAAGATTCTGATTCCAATCAGGTTACAATTGAATTTTTTGAAAAGGGCGAAAGTTCTTATATTGATGTTTATGTTCCTCAAAATGACTATAATTTGCAAAATGAGATATATGAATGCATTGTTGATCAAACTTATGATTCCAATGCAAATATTACCACTTTAAAAAATGAAATACGGGAAATCTGTCGGAACTATGGCATTGATAATCCTGACATCACAATCAAATCCCCTTATGGTGATGATTCTTTCATTTATCTTGGAAAAGCCAGGGGAATTTCAATGGAACCTACAATAAAAGATGGATCCATGTTCATATTGAATAAAACCCATGATATCCATGTTGGAGATATAGTAAGTGCCAAATATCATCCTAAAAATATTGATATTTTAAAAAGGGTTTCTGTAATCAAAGGTGATGAAGTGTATCTCACCAGCGATAATGTTAACGGAACCTTTGTAAAAAACGGAAAGGAATATACATATGAAGGCCTTCGCACATGGGTTAACATGTCAGACATTAACGGTGTGCTAATTGATATGTATTACGATGAAAGTTATAATAATGGTTATTATGGGGATGTCATAGAAGTTTAACTGACTTTTTCATCATGATTAATAATTTTCATTTAAAAAAAAGTTTGGGAGCATTTAACTCCCATTATTTTTTGTATATTCTTTTAAATCCTATTATTGAGAAAACCAAAAGTAATAATATAATTGGATTGCCCGTAGTGTTTGAAATGCTTTGAAATGCTGAGGAATTTTTATTTGATTTAATATCATTTGTTTTTTGATTATTTTTTGCCATATCCTTTTGAATTTCAGTGGATTCATTTTTATTTATATTATTAGTTTTATCAGTACTTTTATTAGTTGAATTGCTGTTTGTTTGATTGGTAATGTTTGTATTATTACTTTCGGATGAATTATTTTGTATTTCTTTTAATGTTATTTTGTATCCGAAGTAGTTTTGCATATCATCATTTAATGGGTCAAATACTTCAAAATCAAAGATAGCTTCTGTTTTTTCATCTATCTGTTTTGTTTGTCCATGATCAGGAATTACTCTGCCTTCTTCAGCCAGTTTTAGAATTGCTTGGGTTATGGGATTGTTGCTGTTTAGATAATATCTGTCTGAAAAATCCCAAATTACTTCACTAGCAGCATCTGAATCTGTACTTGCAGTATCATAGAAATCAACGAATAATATTTTTAAATAGTTGCCTATGGATGTATTGTACTTATTGTTCATTGCATGTGATGTGTCTTTTGGTGTAAATACGCTTCCAACTTCAGCATGGTCTTTGGATAAGTTTATACAGTATCCATTGTAGCCGTCACTAAATGTAATGTTTCTGATTCCGCTTTTTGTTGCATTCACAGTTGTCTCGTCTGAAAGGATTGTGTCATCTGATGTTTTTAGTGCATCAATTTCTGAATCTGTCGTGTTAGTGTCATGTGCTGCAACAATGCTGCAACTTAATATTAAACATAAACAAAATAGACATAATGCTTTTATTTTCATTAGATGCCTCCGTTTAAATATGCTATAGTATAGCATATAATTATAATTGAATTTTATAACTTATTTAAACTTTAGCATTGTTTAATTGGATTAAAATAATCTCTAAATCATTATTTTGTTTAAAAATTCATTGGATAAATTAAGTAAAGTAAATAATTTTTTACATTAATCTTGATTAATTTATAAAATTAATGCCTAAAAACTAAAAAAAATTTTTAGAAAAATAATGGGTGATTAAAATAATATTATAGAAATTATTCAATGGTGTGCTCCATTACCTTTGGAAATACTAATCTGTATCCGGTTCCCTTTTCAAGTTCCATTAAACTGATTTTTCCGCCTAACTGCTTGGTTAAGCTTTTGATGATTTCACAACCTAAATTTGCAGTAATATTATTTACATCTTTTAGGCCTACACCGTTATCTTTTATAATCAGTTCTGCAGTATCATTGTCCAGGCTTTTAATTGATTTTGTAATCCTGTTGTCAGTTGATGACTTGTCTGGAAAAGCATATTTAACGGCATTCATTGTTATCTCGTCAATTATCAGAAGTAGTGGTGTAATAACTTCAATTGACAGGTTCAAATCATCATCCACAATGGTTTCAAAATTGATATGTTTAGGTGAATCGACCACATTTGTAGTCTGTCTGTCATGATCTGTCAGATAGTCTTTTAAGCTGATGTTTTTGAAATCCTGTGAGTTGTATGTCTTTTCATGAAGCAGTGCAAGTGATGTTAGACGTGTCTGCATATGCTCGATTATCAAATCAGGATTATTTCTATATGCTCTTTTTTCAAGGTTTAAAAAACTGTTTAAAACCTGCAGGTTATTTTTCACCCTGTGGTGAATCTCCTTAATCAGAATCAGCCTGTCATCATTTGATGCAATCAGCTGTTCCTGTTTGCGCCATTCTTCAGTAATGTCTGTTAGAAATCCAAGACTGTGAATTTCATTGCCGTGTTCAAATCGTTCAATGTAGAGGTCAACCACTTTCTTATTGTTGGGATCTCCGTTAACGTAATAACTGATTGTATCATCAATATTGTCCAATTCACCATTAATTAACTTATTGATTTTTTGAACTGCTTCCTCCTCTACAATATTGTTTAAAATATCTCTTGAATGATAATATTTTGGAGGTTCCATCTCAACAAGACTGTAAAATCCTTTGGAGAATTTGTATTGTTTGGCATTTAGAGGTTCCATAAGCAAAGCCAGTTTTGTGCTGTTTTTAAATCCGTCCAAAAGAAAGTCAACAGGTTTGGTAAGCTCATCATTTACATAATGTGTTATGTCGTTCATGAGGCCCTGACGGACAATGATTCCACTTTCATCATAATATGAATTGATGCTTATGTGGATTCTTTTTAAGATTCCGTCTTTTGTTTTAATGCGGATGATTTCCTCAAACTGTGCTGTTTCCTTATTTGTAATTTCAAAAATTTTATTGACAATGTGTTTGTCTTCAGGTATTACCAAATCAAAGACTATATTGTAATAATCGTCTGCATCCTCTTTTGCACGGTTTATGATATTGTATATTCCCTGTGACCAGGTGTATTTTCCGTTGACATTGTAGCAACTGCCGGTTTGTGAAAAACTTTCCATGATGTCGTTTTTATCTTCATCAAAGTTTCTATATTCCAAATCAGCACGGCTGCTTATTTTTGTGTCGATATTGTTTGTTGTTACAAAGATTCTGCCTTTGTCATAAACGATTTTGGCATTGCTTAGCTTTGATAACTTGTTTTTAGAATAATATACAAATCTTATCTTTTTAATTGAATGATTTTCATACACATCGACCAATTCATCATAAAGAATTTCGTAAAATAACGGTGACAGTTTGCTTAACCGTCTGCCTTTAACATCATTTTGTGTACAATTATATTTGTTGAGAGTGAATTTGCCCACATTTTGAATGATAAAATCTTTTTCTTCATCCAATGGAACCAGTGAATGGATTTCAACAGGGATGTTATTTATCAGTTCTTGAAGCGGAAGGTCTTCCACATCAAATTCCTTAGGTGTTGGATTATAAAAATCTTTTCGGCTTGCATTAAAAATGCGAATTTCGTCAATTCCTTCCAAATGCCTATATTCTTTTTCCACTCTCATCAAAACACCAATCTTAATTATTAATATTATATAATTATTTGTCTGTAATCATATTTAAATAGTATAATTGTACTAATTTTATAGACTTAAATTCCTTAGTTGTATAATTTGGTAGTCCTATTTTTGAATTATTTGAAAATATTTTAAAAAAATTATAAACTGATTAAATATAATGCATTAAATATAAGATTTTAAAAAATAATTTATATAAAAAATTAGAAATTTATATCTAACATTTAATTTAAATTTTTTAAAGGAGAGTTTATGATAGATATAGTTTATATATTGAATCAAATTGATGGAGTATTGTACTTTCCAATATTGATTATTGTCATGGCAGTGGCAGGATTGTATTTTACTCTAAAAACCAGAGGAGTGCAAATCAGACTGTTCGTTGAATCTTTAAGGATACTCTTTGAACCTTCAGGTGATGAAAGTTCTGTATCATCCCTGCAGGCAATGCTTGTATCTACCGCTTCAAGGGTTGGAACCGGCAACATTATAGGTGTTTCAACTGCAATATGTCTAGGTGGACCTGGAGCAGTATTCTGGATGTGGCTTATGTGTATAATAGGTGCATCTTCAGCATTCATTGAAAGTACTCTTGCACAGATTTTCAAAAGAATGGATAATGACGGAAACTTTTACGGAGGACCTGCATACTATATTGAACAGGGCTTGAAAAAACCTAAAATCGCAGCACTGTTCTGCATATGTTTAATTGCTACATATGCATTGGGTTTCAATTTACTGTGCTCATATAATCTGCAGTCAACCTTTATGGATTATTCATTCTACAATCCTGCAACCACCCCGATGATTATAGGTGCGATACTGGCCATAATAACCGGATATTGTTTGCTTGGAGGAGGTAAAAGAATAATTAAGGTGACAAATACCATTGTGCCATTAATGGGTGTTTCTTATGTTATTGTATCATTAATCGTCATCCTTGTAAACTATTATAACATTCCGGCAATGTTTGCTTTGATTTTCCAGAATGCATTTGATTTCCAATCAATCTTTGCAGGGTTTGCAGGTTCATGTATAGTATATGGAATAAAAAGAGGACTGTTCTCAAATGAGGCAGGTGTGGGATCTGCTCCAAATGCATCCGCATCAGCGACAGTTTCACATCCTGCAAAACAGGGATTGGTACAGACATTATCTGTATATATTGACACATTGCTTTTATGTACTGCAACTGCACTGATGTGTTTGTCAACAGGCGTTGCAAGAAATGCTGCCGTTTCAGGAGCCCCATATGTGCAAAGTGCAATCGGAAGTGTTTTCGGCACTGCAGGACCAATATTCATAACAGTTGCAATGGTGCTTTTTGCATTCACCACGTTGCTTGGAAACCTATACTATGTGGATAATGCTTTAATCTATTTAAATCGCAAAAACAAGCCTTCAAAAAGATTCATGAATATATTCTATGTCGCAGCTGCTTTCATAGTTTTTATTGGAGCCATTATTCCAATGGATGCCGCATGGGCAATGGCAGACATTACAATGGGTCTGATGACACTGATAAATCTTCCTGCATGTGTTTCATTGGGCAGGATTGCTGTTGACTGTCTTAAAGATTATGAAAAGCAGAAAAAAGAGGGAAAAGATCCGATATTTGATGCAACGGATATTGATATTGACACGAAAATGTTGGATACATGGTATTAGTGTATTATCATACACTTCCCCTATTATTTTATATCAAAGAAATCTATTTTTATTTCAATAGTTGAATATCTAACTTATTATTTTAATAGTCATAATTCTTTTTAAATTGATTGTTGGTTGATTTTTATTTAAAAACAAATGATACATCTAACTTTTTTTAGAAATATAAAATATTTAATTGCAAAAATCAAAAGTCAAACAGGGTTTTTTGAGTGATTCTTTTAATTTTCAACTCATCATTTAAATAGAATTTATCATCCAAATTATCATTAATTTTATTGTAGTCTTTCAGGTGAAGAATATCCTTAAGGCACCTGTAACCATCATATTTGGAGACAATAATCTTTTCAAAGTTAAATGAATCCCAGACAACATAAAAAGATTGAATAATCCTATTTTTCCCAATTTTTTCATTTAAAAATATCAGATTGTCATAGGTTTCAATATCAATTCCGACATGACTTGTTAATTCATTGACCTTCCAAATAGGATTTAAATTCATACAGAAACTTTTAAGGACATACTCAAGCATTCTTTTGTAATTTTCTTTAATGAAAAAATGATTTGCCAGAATTTGTGTATTTAAAATATAATTACTGTGGTGTTTATCTTCAATTGCTTTAGAAATATGCTGCTTTATAAATTCAACAGGGATTTTAGCTTCCTTTTTTCTGAAATTATCCATATAATATTCATTGAATTCATCAAAGTAATAGTTTTCAAACAGATAATCAGTGAAAATATTCATTCTTCTTTTCTTGTTTTTATAAAATATCCTGGATTTTGAAGACAGATAATAGTCCTGACCTAAAAGCCCATTTTCCAATATTTTCTCTTCGATTTTTTCTCTTTTTCCAGAAGCTTTAAGACCTTCTTTTTTAAGAATCTTTTTTAATGTCTTGGTATTATACTTTTTAAGCTGCCTAGTCTGTTCATTTTTATTCGCTTTATTTAATATATATTTATTTTTAATCAGATAATCCTTCAGATAGTCCTGTGATAAATTATACTCATTTGCAACGACACGAACTGCTCCGTCAATTGATACGTCACGCTTAAAAACCAGATATATGAAATCAAATGTAAACTGCATTTTTGAAGTATCGTAATCTCTAGGCACGTCATTTGAGTATTTAAGGGAAAACTTTTCTGTCATAATTAAAACTATTTTTGTCAATCATACTTATTAAACATGATGAAAAGCTTATGGAAATTATCTGTATCAAATTTCTTACATGAAAATTTAAATAAACAGTTAATTAATATAATACATGAATATAATTCAATTTTCAAGAGATACTATGACATCAAAAACATTAGATACAAAAACACGAAACCTGATACTTCTATTATTTTTAATAGGTGTATTTATGGGCTCACTTGACACAGGAATAATAGGTCCTGTGCTGCCATCAATTGAACAGACATTCAACTTAACCAGCAGAGAATCCAGTTGGATATTCACATTATTTGTAATCACGTTCATGATCGGATCACCTGTACTGGCCAAATTTTCTGATTTTTACGGTAGAAAAAAGATTTTCATACTGGATGTGGTGCTTTTTGGTATCGGATCATCTTTAATTGCATTTTCACCTAACATAGAAGCAATATTTCTTGGAAGAATCATTCAAGGATTCGGTTGTGGAGGATTATTTCCTGTAGCCGGAGCATTTGTAGGAGATGCATTCCCATTAAAAGAAAGAGGAAAAGCATTGGGAATACTTGGAAGCGTATTTGGAATATCTGCTATTGGAGGACCATTGGTTGGTGCTGCATTAATACCATTCGGTTGGCATTGGTGCTTTACAATCAATATTCCGATAAGCATATTCCTTATAGTATTTGCATACTACATCCTTCCGGGCAATGAAGATGACAGAAAAATGAAAATAGACTATGTTGGAATCGTTATTTTGAGTCTGCTTGCAATATGTCTGGCATATGGCTTAAACCAAATTGACTCAAGTAATTTCCTAAACAGCCTGCTGTCATTTAACGTGTTGCCTTTCCTGGTAATATTCATAATATTGCTTCCGATATTCATTAAAATAGAAATAAATGCAACTGAATCGATCATACCTATACACATGTTGAAAAACAGTGAAATAGCCATTGCATGCATTGAAACTTTATGTTATGGCATAATCTATTCATCTGTTATTTTTGTCCCGTCATTGGTAATCCTATCAATGGGATTGACTAATCAATTTGCCAGTCTGATGCTGATTCCTATTTTAGGGGCAAATGCTGTTGCAGCACCAATTCTCGGTAAAATCCTTGACTCAACAGGATCACGTAAAATCATGATGGTTGGAACATTGATATTGGCAATTGGTTTGATTGTTATTTCAATATATCCAGGTAATTTAATTTTATTTATCATTTCCGGTCTTTTGGTCGGTGTTGGTCTTGTAACCATTATTGGAGCACCATTAAGATATATTGTCCTATGTGAAGCAAAACCTTATGAAAGAGGTGCAGGTCAGGCCATCGTCAATATGCTTTCAAGTGCCGGTCAGCTTATAGGCGGAGCGTTGATTGGAGGAGTGATTGCATCATTTTCAGGCATATTGGGATATACTATTAGCCTGATTTTAGCTTCCGCAATTGCATTAATTGCATTCATATTCACTTTAAGGCTAAAAAATCGTGATGAGCAGATTGCAACCATGAAAGCTAATCAATAATTGTTTAAGTTAATTTAACTTAAACATCTATTCTTTTTTTTAAAATAATCCAAATGTATGTTAATATGGCTGATGAGATAATTGCTAATAGAGTTGGACCTAAAAATATTGAATCCAAACTAACTGTCAGCTGATAAACGATAAAACCAACAAACCATGAAAAAACATTCCAATACCAGTCTTTAACATTATTATTGTCATTTCCAAAGTAAAATGAAACCAAAAGAACAGCAGCCATCGGACCAAATACTGAACTAATCAGGTATAAGAAATTGATATAATGGTCCATTATTCCGGAAATTGCCAACAGTGCACTTAAAATACTTACAATAACTCCAGTGACCTTAGGGTCCAGGCTGTTGAAAATGGCCTTTGCGGATTCTCCTGCTGAATTGGTTGCAAGGAAATTGGTTGTGACTGTTGAAAGAACCATAATTATCACTCCAGGAATTCCAAGTCCTGCAATGAGAATTGCCTGTGAAATGCTTGTGGTTCCAATGCCTACAACTTCTACGCCGATAAAATACATCCAAAGACTTGCAATGGTATATGCTATAGCTGAAACTGCAGTTGCCTTAACTGGCTTTTGTGCATCTTTAGTATAATCTGAAATAACCGGCAGCCATGAAATTGGCATTGCAATGGAGATTTCAAAGATGTTCCAGAAGGTTAATGAATTCTTTACAGGTAATGTATTATATGCATTAAATCCCAATAGCTTAAAAGACAATAATATCAAAAGTACTGTTAAAACAATCATTACAACACTGGTGATTTTTGATGAGCGTTGAAGACCGATGAACACCCAAATGGCAACCAGTATTGCCAGAATAAAACATATGGCGGGGAAAGGTATTCCTAAATTCAGGCCCAATAATGCCAGTGCTCCCTGTGCATTTAAAACTGCAACCCATGCAATAAGCTGCAGGACATTTAGTGATGCGAAGAATTTTGAACCGATATTTCCGAAAGTTGACTTGATTGATTCCATTGCATTTACTCTAAGGCGGGCTCCAATAAGACCAACTAAAAAAAGCATTATTCCTCCAACTACATGTCCGAGTATTAATGGAACCCAAATTGAATTTATTGGTGCAGCTGAAGCAATCTGCACTCCCGCTTCAATTTCTGATACTGAAATTGCAACTCCAAACCATATTATAGCATTGGTGAAAAGTCCGGTCCGATATATATTTTTACTGTCTTTCATTTTAAACCTAAAAATAGTTATTATTTAGAAACGAGACATTACCAATCATTCAAATCCTGATTGGTCATATTTATATTTAAAGGAGTAAGACTCGGGCATTTTTCAACAAAAAGTGCATATCCGTCGCTTCCTTCATCATATTCCTTAACAAGATCCGAGACAATCATTATCAAATCATCGCTTGGCTGGTTTTCATCCAATGGATAATTGAATATTTCAGCTTTATCCTCATCATATTTGTCTATAACTTTCTTATCAAGCATTTTATGGGATAAGTGAGTTATTTTAACCTCTTCTGATTCATAATTGGTTGGAACATTTAGATTGAATAAGTCCACATTTTCAGGAAATCCTTCCTCAATGATTTTTAAAACAATATCATGCAATACCTTTTTTGCCAATTCAAAGTCATATTCCACATACCATTCTCCATTTTCATCCTGTTTATATGCTGTTTTTGGATCTATGAATAATGAAACGGCAATTGCAGGTATGCCCAGACTGACTGCTTCAAGTGCCGCACATACTGTTCCTGATGAGGTTATATCACAGCTAATGTTTACGCCCTGATTTATTCCTGATATGACCAAGTCAGGTTTTTCATCCATTACATATTTTGCCCCTACCACTACTGAATCTGCAGGGCTTCCTGATACGGAATATGCCTGACTTCCATCTTCTAGCTTGTATGATTTGATATTTAAATGCTTGAATAAGGTTAACCTGCGACCAACACTGCTATTGTTTTCATCTGGTGCCACTACATATACATTTGCCAAATCATCTACGGCCTGTTTTGCAGCTAGTATTCCCGGTGCGTCAACTCCATCGTCGTTTGATATTAGAATATTCATAATCTTTAAAACCTTCTGTCTTTAGTTAATATTATATATTTTATATATTAAAATAATTATTTAAATATATAACAATAGTTATATTTATATAGTATAACAATAGTTATATAATTACATCAATCTTTTTTTAATGATTATAATAAAAAATACTATCAAAAACTGAATCAGAAATAATCATTTTAAAAGATAGATTAAACAAAAATAAAAAGGTGATAAAAAATGAGTTTAATAGAAATAATCAAAAATTCAATCAAATACCCGTTAAATGACTATACAAAATTCTTAATTGTTGGAATAATATCCTTAATAGCAGGCTTAACAATAGTTTTACCGCAATTCCAAGTAACTGATACAATAATATTATCAATTGCAGGAATTATATCATTAATTTTTGCATTGATTCTTGGAGGTTACTCATTAGATGTAATTAAAAAAGGAATTGAGGATTCTGATGAAATACCTGATTTCAATATTGTAGAAAATATTGTAAATGGAATTAAATCAGTGATAGTGAGCATTGTATACTTAATTATTCCAACAATTATCCTAATAGCATTAGCAGTGGTAACCGGTGCAATCGGAGCAAGTTTAGACAATATTTTAGCATCTCTTGGCATACTAGCAATAGTTGCAATAATCATATATATCCTATTCGGAATTTTAGAAATTGTAGGATTAGCAAGATTAGCAAAAACAGGAAGCATTTCAGAAGCATTAAGCTTTGGTGAAGTGTTTGCAGATGCAAAATCCATCGGAATAATTAACATAATTGCATTCATCATTCTTGTTGCAATAATCATATTTATTATAGCATTAATAGGTGGAATAATCTCATTAATTCCATATATCGGTTTTATAATTGCTACAATTTTAGTTGGTGGATTTTCAGTATTATTCTACGGTAAAGCATTAGGTTTATTATACTCCCAAGTATAATTAAACCAATATTTTTTTTATTTTTTTAATAATTTTTTAACTTCTTTTTCATGTTCAAACAATACACAACCACCTTCATGATGATCCATTAAAAGACCATTACTTCTAAGTGATTTAAACAGGTTTGACTGCAAAGCATCCAAAACTGATGTATCTTTAACATTAATATCAGAGTATGGTGAAGCAGGACAAGGTTCAGCACCGCCATGTGAATTGATATGGAAAAATCCGCGTCCGGCAGCCAGGCATCCTCCGCTTTCTTTTTCATCACCAGGAAAAGACATAAAAAGCATGTCATCATATCTGTCTCTCAGATTATTTATTTCAGATAACAGATAATCTCTTTGAGAATCTGTTATTGTTAAATCAATCGTGTCAGCATCGACAGGAACAAACTCGATAAAGAACAATACCTTACATCCCAATTCATATAATCCATTGATATAATCTTTACTGAGTGCATAATCAAGATTGTCTTTAGTGATGGTTATTGATGCGCCAAAAATCAAATCATTATCATTCATATAATTCATGGAACTCATCAATTGGTCATAGACCCCGTCACCTCTTCTAAAATCAGTCAGTTGCCTGTCACCCTCAATGGACAAAATCGGAATAATATTTCTATGCTTATCTATCAATTTAAAGTATGAATCATCAAGCATGGTGCCATTGGTAAAAACAGGAAACAGTATTTCAGGAAAATTGCATGCTTTTAAAATCACATCTTCACGAATTAAAGGTTCACCACCTGCAAGAACAATGAAATTAATTCCCAGATCTCTTGACTGTGTGAAAATATCTTCCCAGTCACTATCTGAAAGCTGTTCAATTGCAATATCGTCACTGCAGTTGTCATTGGCACGGGAATAACACCCTGTACAGTGAAGATTACATCTGCTTGTAATGCTTGCAATTAAAAAAGCAGGTATGTTAATGCCCTTTTTTTCGTATTGTTTTCTAATTTTCGATGCTTTGCGACTATATTTTATGAATTTAGCTAAAAACAAGGTTTCTTTTGGATTTTTAAATGTAGCAGAAATTGCATTTTTAATAATATTTTCAGCACCATTTGCCAAATATTCCTGCAGATTAAAATTTTCCGCCACATTAACACCAAATTTATTCAAATTTATCCAATAGACCATACAATTCAGGAATAGCCTGTTCGAATTTGACTCCATAAGTATGGGTTTCATCGCCGATTGTTTTTTCAATTGCCTTTTTGGTGAATTCTCCAGCAACTTTTGCAGCAGCTTCTGGAGTTTTTCCAATCATGGTTGACCCAACAAAAGCGGACGCAAAAACATCTCCTGTTCCATGGGATAAATAATCGATTTTATCATTGTAGACAAAATTAAGAGTATCTTCTTTTTTATCCAATACAATCATTCCCATTTCTTTTTGTCTATGATTGTCTCCTTTAAGGATCACATATCTTTTAGTGAAATCAGATAACTCTTTAGCCATTTCAATCATTTCTTCTTTTGTGAAATCTGGTTTCCATGGCTTATGTAATATGTAGCATGCTTCTGTAGTGTTTGGCAGAATGTAATCTCCCAATTTACAAAGCTCTCCCATTTTATCAGCAAATTCCTGATCGAATGTGGAGTAAAACTCACCATTGTCTGCCATAGCAGGGTCAACGAAAACCAATCCATCAGGGTTTAATCTGGAATCAATAATGTCTTTAATATAATCCAACTGTTCGGCTGAAGCAATAAATCCAGTATATATTGCGTCAAAAGATATGCCCTCACTTTCCCAATGTTTTTGAATAGCAGGAAGGTCTTCTGTTAAGTCCCTAACAGTGAAACCTGTAAAACCTGATGTGTGAGTGGATAAAACAGCGGAAGGTAATATTGCAGTTTCTATTCCAAAAGCAGAGATAACTGGAAGTGCTACTGTTATGGAACATTGACCATAACATGAGATGTCTTGGATTGTTAAGATTTTTGTTGTGTCATTCATTTAATTTTCACCGTTTTATATTCTTTTGATTTAAATCAGTATTTATATGTATATTCATAATATATATAAAGATTTTTAGCACAAAACTGTACATTAACTTTATAATATGTCAAATTATAATATCTAATATAGTAGGTGTTATATTGTTTAAAAAATTAATATTCCTGTTTTCAATCATCTTAATTATATTATTGGCAGTGACCAGTGTTTCAGCTGAGGACAACAGTACTCTTGAAATTGTTTCAACTGAAAATACTATAAGCTCTTCTGCAACCATTAATGTAGCTTCAGATTCATTTACTGCACTTCAAAATGAAATTTCAAACGCCAATCCCAAATCCACATTGTATATCAGCGGCAAATATAAGTATGATAAGAATACTGATTCCTCACTCAAAAACGGAATTGTAATCAATAAGGATTTGACAATATACGGTAAAAATGACTGCACTATCGACGGATCAGGACTAGCAAGATGTTTGAATATCAAATCCGGCTGCACTGTAAAACTAGAAAATGTTAAAATTAAGAACGGATATTCAACAAGCGGTGGAGGTGGAATTAAGGTAGGTTCAAACTGTAAATTAACCATTAAGAATTGTGAATTTTCTAATAATGTTGCAGACAATTCCAATGGTGGAGCAATTTTGGCAGGAAAATCATGCACCATTAAAATCTATTCTTCCACATTTAAAAAGAATAAAGCAACAGATTTAAAAAAGCCTAACGGTAACATAAAAAAACGGGGAATGGCAGGTGCAATTCAGGTGTCATATAACTCTAATTTAAAAATATATGATTCCACTTTTAAGCAAAACACTGCATATCTATCAATAATTCTTGTAATAAGTTATATCGATTCCGTTAGAAAAACAAGCACTCTATATATCAATAATTGCTTATTTAGTAATAATAAAGTAAAACAGTGCGGAGTAATATATCTGGATGAATATGGAAAAGGAAGCATCCTTAATTCAGTTTTCTCTAAAAACACTTCACCTGATAATGCAGGCACTTTAGTGTTTGATTCATCAATCTATGCATTGGTTAAAAACTGCTATTTTTATAAAAACAAGGGATATAAAGGCGGTGCAATAAGCTTAAAAATATTTTCAAAAAAGGATCTGTCCCATGTGAAAGTAATCAATTGCAGATTCACAAAAAATTATGCATCAGTATATGGTGGTGCAATTTATGCGGTAAGTGGTGCGTTAACAGTTAAAAATTCAAGATTCACTTCCAATAAAGCAGAAATATTTGGTGGAGCTATCTATTCACGATTGGGTAAATTATCACTATCCCACTCAAAGTTCACTAAAAACAAGGCACGATATGCCGGGGCATTATGTCTTGCATGTAAAAAATCAACCACAAAATACTGCAGCATAACAAAAAACAAGGCGTATTATCTGTATGGTGCATATTATTCAATAAGTAAAAATAAGGTTAGCAAATGTAACATTAAATCAAATAAAGTGTTCAAATATTGCAAAATATATTTTTACAAGTCTGGAAAATATATTAAGGTTAAAGTAACTGACAATGAGGATAAAACTGTAAGTAAATTTGTTCGATTAATTTTTTATGGTTCAAAAAAGATTAAAACAAAATATTACAATACTTCCGATAAAAAGTATAAAAAGATTAAGATTCCAAAATCAGTCAGAGGTTCATATAAAGTTACTTTAAAAGTTAGAAAAGCAAAATATTTCCCTAAATCAATCTATATTAATGTTTAATCATATCTAAAAACTTTTTAATTATTAAAAATATAAATTATATTACATTATTTATATTTGGGGAGATATGAAAATGCAGAATTTAATTGGTAACACACCAATGATTAAGATTAATTATGAATATAATGGAAAGAAAGGTAGTATTTACTCTAAACTTGAATATTACAATTATACTGGAAGTATAAAGGATAGGATTGCATTATATATTTTACAAAAAGAAAAAGAAAATGGCAATTTAGCTGAAGGCCAAACAATAGTTGAAGTGACTAGCGGAAATACCGGCATCTCTTTTAGTGCAATAGGTGCATTTTTAAATCATGAAGTGCATATTTTCATGCCTGATTGGGTTTCTGTCGAGAGAAGAAATCTAATTGAAATGTACGGCGCTCATGTCCATCTTGTATCTAAAGAGGAAGGCGGTTTTAAAAAGGCACTTGAACTTGCAGAAGAATTCGCTATTAAAAACAATGCATTCAGACCTCTGCAATTTGACAATCCTTTAAACACACAAGCCCAATATAACACAACCGGTAAAGAGATTCTTGATAAGGTGCCTGACATTAATGCATTCGTTTCAGGAATTGGAACTGGCGGAACATTAATGGGTATAGGTAAACGATTAAAGGACAATAATCCTGATTCAAAAATATTTGCACTTGAACCGTCAACATTATCCATATTAAAAATGGGCATGGATGAGGGATCACATCTCATTGAGGGAATTGGTGATGATTTCATTCCCAGTATTGTCGATAGGGATTTGATTGATGATATAGTTTTAATTCATGATTGTGATGCAATCAATATGTCCAAAAGAATATCACGTGAATTTGGGTTGGGAATAGGCATTTCTAGTGGTGCTAACTTTTTAGCAAGTGTATTGATGGATAGTGATGATTTAAAAATCGCTACTGTTTTTGCAGATGATAATAAGAAATACATTACTACAAAATTGTCTGAAAAAGTAGATGATAATCCGGAATTAATTTCTAACCAAATTAAATTAATCGGTTTCGATGTAATTTAATTATTTTTTTAATAAAATAGAATTTTTAGGTATGCCTAAATATTTATATACTATTATAATAAATATAATAACAGAGTACTTGAGTTTTATTCATGTTAAAAATATGGAGGATTAAAATGATTATAGGAATTGAAAACCTAAAAGAAAAACAGAAAGAAGAAGAAAAATCAGAATAATGTTAAAAAATAACATTATTCTATCACTATTATACTATTTTTTTCATATTATTGCTTTTAATGATTTCAGAAATTTTGATATTGGGATTTCTGTATCGTTCGTTAGGATTTAACTCATCATTAATGGTTAATGTATTTGTTTTACAGTGCTGCACACAACCTAAACAGAAGTCGCAATTATCACCAATCTGAGGGCGGTCATCTAAAAAGGAGATATTTCCCCTAGGACAAACCCTTGTGCAGATTTTACACAAACTGCAGTCCTCACCAACCTGAATGTGGTATTTTTCAGTCATTGTTGTTTCTAAAAAAACTTCAATGTCAGGCTGGTCAGTGAAAGGCTTTTTGTCAAAAATATAGTCTTTTTTATTTAAAATATCATCTTTAATAACATCAATTTGACCATCAACATCCAAATCCTTTTTAATTTCCTTTTCATGAGCCATATCAAAAACAGGAAGGAAATTGTCAATCATCAAAACAGAATTGGTATAATTAACTTTAATTCCTCTATTTTCAAACGTTTCCTTCATTATCCTTAAGGCGTTCTGATCGCCATCGGAACCATAGGAAGTTATTAAAAAGAAGTAATCTGCTTTAATTTTAACTTTTTTGATAAATTCCCTTAGGCTTTTAGGAGAAGTTGCAAAAAATACGGGAAAAACAATGCCTACAATATCATCTTCAATGTCATAAATCCCGTTTTTAATTAGCTGAGGAATGCTTAAAAGCTCTCCACCCAATCTTTTTGAAATATAAAGGTTATTTCCTGTTGATGTATAGTATAAGATTTTCATGTTTTTTAAAAAAATTATGAAAGTATTTATTCTGGATAAATACTTTCCGGAGGATTTTCCAAATCCATTATATATTTGTTTTCAAGGTTTTCAGGACCTAATGGAGTATGTGTTGACAGATATACGGTCGGATGATTCATGATGAATTCACGAATATTATCCAATGTTTCACGAGCCTTTTCGATATTCTCAAAAACAATTGATAACTTGTTTTCATACAATGCCTCATCAGTATATGTAACGTCTCCATGAATCATGTAGAATATGTCATCATCTTTTACAATTACGATACTGTTACCATTGGTATGACCGATTGCTTCAATTAAATATACATCATCAATAATTTTTTGCGCATTGCTGAAATTATAATATTCGTCATCATAATCAACAGTTACAATATTGTCTCCATTCAAATCTAATGCTTCAGCTTCGGTTTTTGAAAGATAAACTTTTGCATTAGGGAATTGCTTTAGCTCACCGGAGTGATCAGGATGCTTGTGGGTTAAAAGAATTTTAGTTACATCTTCCTTTTTATATCCTAACTTTTCAAAAGCAGTCATATAATCACTGATTCTTTCACCATTATAAATCATGACTGAATCATCTGCTTCAGGATCAGGAAAATCGGAAGGTATTCCAGTGTCAACAAGGATAACTTCATCTCCTGTATCAATCAGATAATTATTGATGCTTGCCCTATATCTTATTGATGCATCAAAGTTTTCAATACCTTCTTCACCACCAAAGGCAAAAGGCTGCTTCATAAATCCATTTTCATAAGTTTTAACAGCTTCAATTTTGATAATATCACAACCTGAAATTAAATTTATTCAACAGTTTGATTATTTATTAATAATTGGGTGAGGTAATTTTGTTTTCCAATCATTTTGCATAAATCAAGTTGCTGTTCGCTCCAATACATGTCTTCTTCCTCATCTTTGAGATAGACTTTCATTAAATCATAAGTAGTATTATCAAAGATTCCGGAATCCATTAATTCATTTAAAAAAGCAATTCCTTCAACGGATACTTGGTAATCAGCTTCGATAAACTCAACAATATCGGTGTAAATTGGTTTAGCTTCCTGAGCTTCCTGTTTGATTTCTCCACCTAAATCAAGAATACGGTCCATGAACTGTTCTACGAAGTCCATTTCTTCACTAGCATGAGCTGCATATTTGTCTCCTAAAGACTGGAAACCTAATCCTGCAAATATTTTTGATTGAATCCTGTGTCCGAATGAATTTGCAGATAAACCGGTTACGATTGCTTGTAAAGCTTCAATAGTTTTTTCTTTATCAGCCATAGTTTCACCTATTAAATTCTACTTAAGATACTTAAGTATGAAATATTTTGTAAAAAATTATATTTAAATTTTTAGTCATAAAATTAAATCATTTTACGAATACTTTCAAGATTATCCACAATAAATTGTTTATATTTTGGATTGGCAAGAATCATGAACTGCTTTTTACCAGTTTTACTATATGATTCATTCATGATATTTTGCAAATCGTCAACATCACTGTTTAAGATAATAGCCAGTTTATGTTTTTGATCTGAAGTTAAATTGTCCAAATAACCCTGAATAATAGATTCAAACTTCGAAACGAGATTGGTGTTTTTTCGAGCAAATCTTTCAAGCAAAAATGTTGGAGCCAAAGTAAATAATGTTTCATATTCTCTAACATCACTATATGTTATCTTATCTTCACTCATCAAATTCCTCCTAAATTGTCAATAGCACTTATCAGTTCAAGCATATGTGAATCCTTAACGTTTTGTGAAGCAAAGCTATACTCTTCAAAGTAGAATGCAGGCACTCCATTATTATTTAATGGAATAGTCAAATATGGTCCGCTGGTGGTTGTATCGGGAGCATAATATGTAATGTTTGGACAGTTGTCTGCAACTTTCTGTGCATAATCAACACCCAAGCCCTCATTTAAAGGTGAGAATACAAAAGTCTTGAAGGGATAAGCGCCAATATTTGAATGCACATCAACTGCAAGAGAATAATTGCCGTTAACTATCTGAGGATATACATACTCATATGCCAGATTCTGTCCATTCTGTCTTCCGGGATTTTCATAATTATCCAGTCCGTCACCGTAATAACCTATATCACGAGTAACATTAATTATGTACACATCATAACATTTGTTGAGATTATCCATCTTTGGAAGTAATTTAACTAGCGTTTCGTGGGTTTCATGCTCCAAAGGATGAACTCCAACGACATAAGCTATTCTTTCACCATCTGCATTACCAATATTTCTGATAACCTCAACACTACCCGGTTCGCCACTGTTATTTGCTATAACCTCACGATAAGTGATATTTTCATCATTATTAAATAATCCATGTTGAATAATCAGCATGCTGAATATCAAAATAATCAGAATTAAAATAACAATGATTATTTTCTCTTTGAATTTCATAAGTCATAATGGATATTGTGCAGTTTATATAGACAAACGGAACTGCTTGAAGGGAAAGCATAAATCATATAATCAAGTTCTTCTAATGTGATTTTCTTGTTGATTATGAATGCAAACATGTTTGCAACGTTTTCAGCATCTGCAGCATAGATTTCAGCTCCGACAATCTGTAAATCCTTATCAACAATGACCTTGGCCTCAGCAGTAGTGTCATTTTTAAGTTCTAATGAGTAAGAATTACCATACCTTATTTGATGCACATCATATTCATCGCTTTCATCAGCAATATAAGCCGGCACACCTACAGTAGCAATTCTTGGAATGGTATATGCCACAGCAGGAACGACAGGATATGTAATTTCATCAGCTTCACCCAACAGTTCTTTTGCAAGATATTTGGAGTGATGTATTGCAACGGTTACAAGCTTTGCAATGCCGGTGTCTGCAACATCACCAGATGCATATATATTAGGAACGACAGTTTGAAGGTGTCCATTTACTTTAATACCCTGTTTGGTGTATGTCAAACCAACATTTTCAAGACCAATGTCTTCCACATTAGCTTCACGGCCAATTGCTGAGACAACATAATCTCCAGTAAGGCTCAAACCGCTTTCACAGTTTACTGTAAATCCGTTTTCATAAGCATTATTATTAATTTTAGCTTCAGGATCCCTTAATATTTCATCACTGTTTTGAGCATTGGTGACATTTAAGACCTTATCTAGAGGATTATCAATTTCTATGTTGCTAATTACTTCTTTTACATTTTCATTGAAATGGAAGCGAATATTCTTTTCTTTTAAAATTTCAATTACTTTTTGAACATAAGGTTGGTGGAAGTACTTTAAAGCCATGTTTCCACGGATTATCACGTCGGCGCTCAAGCCGGCTTCAGCAAGTATTGAAGCAAATTCCATTCCAACAAAACCTGCACCGATAATAATTGCATGTTTAGGAAGTTCATCAATATCCAAATAATCAGTACTGTCATGCAAATATTCTTTTCCAGGGATATCTGGTATAACTGGCTTTAAACCGGTGGCTATAACGATTTTGTCAGTAGTGTATGTTTCATCTCCTACTTTTACAGTATGTTCATCAACAATGACTCCTTTTCCATGGGCAACATCAAGGTCATACTCCTTGAATTTACCATCTAAAAATGGAGCCATATTGGCTATTCTTTTTCTTTTGAATTTCATTAGGCTAGGCCAGTCCACTTCAAAGTTTCCGGATTTTCCAACACCTTCAAAATTATCTGTCAGTGCTTTGATTTCATAGGGTGCATCTAGCAGTGCCTTTGAATTGCAACCTCTGTTGGCACAGGTTCCGCCATAAAGACTTTCTTCGACAATCAATATTTTAAGGCCAGCTTTCCTTAAGAATCGCCCTCCTTGCCAAGCGGCATTACCGCTTCCGATATAAATGACATCATAATCCATTTTTTTAACCTCTTAATTAATTATTTAGTACAAGTTGATATAAATTTTTACTTATTTCAAAAGAAAAATTTATTTATCTATTTATTTAAAGCTTTAATTAGTTATGAAAGATTATCTATACATTGATAGGGATGATGATGCTCATCAAGCCAAATTTAAAGTTTCAAAAACACCCGCAATTGAAAATCTAATCAAACAGGAAAAATATGACGAGGCTTTGGATGAAATAAATGGAATTTTGAAAGATGAATTTACATATGTCAATCTGAATTTGAAAGGAATTATCCTAAACAAAATGGGACAATTCAAAAAATCCATCGAATGCTTTGATGAAGCCCTGTCCTTCAGTCAAAATGATGAGTTCAGGTCAAATAAGGCTCATGCATTATATGATTGGGCAAAAGTTAGTTTTTTTCCTGAAGGAAATTATGATAAGGCATTAACTCTCATCAATTGCGGATTGGAAAATGTTCCGGACGGTGAAGATCCGTCTGAATTCTATTTTTTAAAGGCTGAAATTCTTGAAGGATTAAATGATTTGAAGGAATCATATAAATCATATTTAATTGCCTATAAGGAATTTGACAGACTAGAAGAATTCAAAAATCAGGTTAACTATCTTCAAAACACTCAGGATACATTAATCAATATAGTGGGCAGCAACTTTTATGAATTTACACCTGAAAGTGGAGTTATTGTTGATTTGGTAAGGGATGAAGAAAATGAACATGACAGTGATGCTGTGGCCGTTATTGTAGATGGTAATACTGTTGGATATGTTGCAAATAATCCCTATACATTAATCGATGAAGTTAAAAGTGCAAGCGACATTAAAAGCATGATTGGTGAAAATCAAAAGGCCGAAATCCTTTTTATTTATCTGGGAGAATATGTTATCGCTAAATTAATCTGAATTTGGCTAAGCTGTTTCTGCTTATTTTTGGATTTTTCCATGGCTTTTTAATATTTAATTCCTGTTTTGGGGCATTTTTTGTATCAAGAGGATTGTTAAGCTGATAATTTATGTTTTTCATTATATAAAATGTGTCATAAATATGACTGTTTAAATGAATTTTCATGATTTCATACACACCCAGTGATTATAAATATATAACTTTTGAAAGACCATCATTATTATTCAAATGTCTTTTGATTAAATCAATATTTTTTGTCAAACTTATATAATAAACAGACCTTCAAATGATATGGTGACATTTTCCAAGTCATCAGATTCTTTTTCCATGTTTATAAACAATTCAGTCAAAAGTTCAAGAAACTCTTTAATTGAAAAAGATTTATTCAGTGTCACTTCAGTTGAATTTCCCATCAGCTCAAAGAGAGTTTCCTTAAAAGTGAATTTAAAGTCCAATATTTCTGTTATGCCATATTTATCGATAATTATTTTTATCGATTCGATTTTTTCTTTTGATAGTTGATCATCAGAAATCTTTATTAACCTGTCATTAACATTTACCCCTAGCATATTTGTCACCTCTATAGAATTTATTCAAGTTTAAAGTTGCAGAAATGTCTAAAAAATAATATCCATCATGTTTTAGAGAGATTACATCATATTCATTTAACAGTTTGTCCATCATGCAAATATAGCAGAAATATTGTCTTGATGTGACATCAACTGATTTTGGAATAAAAAACCTATACTCAAAACTGATGAATGTTGGAACCAGTCTAAAGGAATTGAATTTTAACTTTCGGGTGATAAAATTTTCTTTTATTTGAAAGAATTCGTTCATAGAATTTACCAATTTATCCATTAGTCCTTTTTTCTTTTCAAGCAGTTGATTAATTTCGTTTAATGTATCATCATAACTGCTACAGAGAAGTTTTGGGTCATATTTAGTGACTATTTTCTCGTTGGTTTTTATCAATTCTATTATAATCATTTCAATTTCCTTAATTTTAGACATC
The DNA here is from genome assembly GCF_017468685.1 of Methanobrevibacter sp. Taxonomy (NCBI): domain Archaea; kingdom Methanobacteriati; phylum Methanobacteriota; class Methanobacteria; order Methanobacteriales; family Methanobacteriaceae; genus Methanobrevibacter; species Methanobrevibacter sp. The sequence continues at coordinate 96,431 of NZ_JAFUHT010000077.1, read as the reverse complement.
TCTACCCCAACTACAATTCTTTATTTGTATTAATTAGTATTATATTCATCTTATTTAAGCTTAATTAAATTGTAATGGCTTTGAAAAATTGTTGTGACTTTGAAAAATTGCTTTCATTGAAACATAGTATATATAGTTTTCTATATCTAAAATCAATCAATTTTTACTATCTTTTATATTGTTTCATAATTAACTGTTTCAAAAGAAACAATTATATATATTTAAATATAAATTAATAATCAGGTGAAAAAATGGAAGAAGACATATTTCAAGCGATATCTAAAAAATCACCATTAATAGCATGGATTCATAATATTTCACTAAACCAGGAAAAGTACATGAAAAGCAAATTCAAGCAACTGAATCTGGGCCATGACGTGAGATATATAATGTTTATCTATGACAATCCCAACTGCTCACAGGAAGAACTGGTGAACATGTTCGGCCAAAGCAAGGGAAACATCGCAAAGGTGTTAAAAAAACTTGAAGATGAAAACTACATAAAAAGAGAAATTAATCCTGAAAACCGTCGAAAATACATGCTTACAACAACAAAAAAAGGAGATGAACTAGTACCGAAATACAGACAATACTCAAGACAATGGGAACAGGAAGTAGGAATTACAGAAGATGATGAAGAATTACTAAAGAGAATTAAAGAAATCGCAATAAATGCAAGTAAACTAGTGGAGTGACAGTATGAAAATTAAATTTGAGACATATGTAATATTTGTTTCATTCATTACATCATTTTTTGCAGTGTTTTTATCATCAGGAATAGTATTGGGAGTTCCATCAATTGCTCAGGAATTCGCAATGAACAATGTAGTTCAAAATTGGATACCTACAATTGCATTGCTTGTAGTAGCTGTTTTTACATTGCCTGCAGGTCAGATTTCGGGAAAATATGGCGTTAAAAAATTACTGATTATAGGTGTTGTAATTTTTATTATAGCTTCAGCAGGAGCATGCCTGTCATTTTCAACAGAATCATTCCTGTTTTTCAGAGTAATACAGGGAATTGGAATGGCATTTCTAAATGTATCTGCAATGGCAATGGTGGTGCAGGCAATTAAACCACAAAATCGTGGAAAAGCATTGGGATTCACCGTCACAGGAATTTATCTTGCAGGATCATTATCTCCTGTAATCTGCGGATTTTTAGTATACAATCTCGGTTGGAGGTCAATGTTTTACTTTGTAATACCATTTTTGTTACTATGTCTTGCAATTATGATTTTAAAGATTCCTGGAGAATGGAAAACATATGAAAATGATAAAATCGACTCAACAGGTTATCTGATATATGGAATAGGCATCCTATTGTTCATTTACGGATTTACAAATTTAATGAATACAATAGGAATATTAAGCATAATAGCAGGAATCCTTTTATTAAGTGTATTTGCATATTACGAGCTTAAAACTGACAGTCCAGCATTCAATATGAAATTATTTAAAAATATGAAGTTTACCTCATCCAACATTGCTGCCCTATGCAGCTATCTGGCCATAGCCGCAATAACCACAATTTTAAATTACCATTTCCAATATGTGAGAGGATGGAATGCACAGATTTCCGGAGTGATGTTAATTATTACACCTATAATAATGGCAATAATGGCACCAAATGCAGGAAAACTATCCGATAAGATACATCCACAAAAGTTAGCTGCAATAGGAATGGCAATTGCAACAGTAACCCTTGTTATACTATTGTTCCTGGATGCAGATACTCCGATTTATCTTATTGTAATAGCAATGATTTTACAGGGAGTAGGAATGGGATTATTTACAACTCCAAACACCAATGCAATTATGAGTTCAGTTCCTCCTAAAGAAACACCAAATGCTTCTGCAGCACAGTCTGCAATGAGAACAATTGGGCAGACCATGAGTCTGGGACTTTTAACATTGGTATTTGCATGGATGATGGGTAATTTGAAATTATCACCCCTTTATGCAGATTTGATAGTTCAAGAATCACAGCTAATATGTTTAATCTGTACAATAATCTGTATAATAGCAATTTTTGCCTCATTAGTGGGTATACGTTCAAAAGATTCATTTAATATAGAAAGATAAAAAAGGAGAGATAAATATGGAAATAAAATTTGAAACATACGTAATATTCGTATCATTCATTACATCATTTTTTGCAGTCTTTCTGTCAAACGGAATAATAATTGGTGTTCCGGCAATAGCACAGGACTTTGCAATGAACAATGTAATACAAAATTGGGTACCGACAATATTCTTCCTAGTGGTTGCGGTATTTACCGTTCCCGCAGGACAGATTTCAGGAAAATTTGGAGTTAAAAAATCTTTGCTTGCAGGAATTTTAGTGTTTCTTGCAGGTTCAATCGGAGCATGCCTGTCATTTTCAACAGAATCATTTTTAATATTCAGAATGATGCAAGGTGCAGGAGTTGCATTTCTAAACGTATCTGCAATGGCTATGGTAGTGCAAGCTGTGGCACCACAAAACCGTGGAAAAGCACTAGGTTTTACAGTAACTGGAGTATATCTTGCAACATCCCTTTCACCTGTGATATGTGGATTTTTAGTACATAATCTCGGTTGGAGATCAATGTTTTACTTTGTTATTCCATTTTTACTTTTATGTATAATATTGATGATTTTAAAAATCCCACAAGAATGGAAAACATATGAACATGACACTATAGATAAAGTAGGTTCAGTATTATATGGTATAGGCATTTTGGCATTCATATACGGATTTACCACATTAATTTCAACAACAGGAAAATTTTTAACTGTTTTGGGAATTATTTTGCTTATAATATTCGGATATTATGAACTTAAGCAAAAATCTCCAGTATTCAACATGAACCTGTTTAAAAACAAGAAATTCACTTCATCCAACATAGCGGCATTGTGCAGTTATTTGGCAATTATGGTTGTTACAACTATCTTAAACTATCATTTCCAATATGTTAGGGGATGGGATGCTCAGATGTCTGGAATGATATTGATTATTACACCAATTATTATGGCATTAATGGCACCTAATTCAGGTAAGCTTTCAGATAAAATCCACCCTCAAAAATTAGCCGCTTTGGGAATAGGTATTGCAGCAATCGCATTGGCTATTTTAACTTTCCTAAGTGGAGATACACCATTATATGTAGTTGTTATAGCAATGATATTGCAGGGTATCGGAATGGGATTGTTCTCAAGCCCGAATATGAATGCTATAATGAGTTCCGTTCCACCTAAAGATGCACCAACAGCCTCTGCATCACAGGCCACTATGAGAACCATAGGCCAGACCATGAGTCTGGGACTTTTAACATTAGTATTTGCCTGGGTGATGGGCAATTTGGAGTTGGCTCCTCAATATGCAACAATGATTGTGCAGGCATCACAAACAATCTGTCTGATATGTACAATTGCCTGTGTTCTTGCAGTCTTTGCATCACTTGTTGGTATTAAATCAAGCGACAAGTTCAATACAAATAGATAAATTGATAATTATTTTATCAATTTTCTATCTTTTTTTTAAAAAATAGTAATTATTTGTTTTTACAACATCCAAAGAAGAAATTTTTAACTTTTTTAGCTTTTGAACGTTTATCAGCTTCTTTTTTTTCTTCGATTTCATGCATTTTTCTTCTTGCATCAGCCATGTTGGACATGATTTTCACCTCAAATTTAGTTATACCTAAAGATAATTTTATTTAATTTAGTATATAAATCTTTTTTTAACATGCAAGATTGAATATTTCAATGAATTCATTTGATTAAAAAGTAAACAGCCGATATATCACTTAAAAATTTAATAACAGAATAGTTTTAAAATTAATCATGAAAATAAAAGCTAAATATCATTGAATTGATATATATCTGAAAGTGAATTACTAAAATAAAAAAAGAAAAAAGAATAGTTAATTAGAATGATAGACTTGAATAAATTCCTTTAAGAGTAAAGGATTTAGTATTCCAATTAGCTACGCTTCCAAGAGAATTTTTTGAACTTGTTGCATCAGCAATTGTCCATTTACCATCAATTAACACTTGAACCCATACATGTCCATATGTGCTACCACTTGTAAACTTACAGGTACCTTGCACATACCTAGCAGGAATATCAGCTGTTCTAAACATAGCGACAAGTAAATGTGAATGATCTACACAATTTCCGGATTTAGCATTCAATGCTCCAACAGCACCATATTTGGTATTATAATAGAAACTATATGATAAAGTATCTCTTACATAATTAAATATGGCTTTAGCTTTAGCTGAAGTACTGGTTAAACCTTTAGTAACAGAGTTAACAATTTTCACGATAGCAGCATTATCCACTTCACAATGTGTGGTAGCTTTAAGGTATTGAGATAAATCAGTAATTGTGTTTTTCTCATTTAAACCTGTACCGGATTGAGAAGAGCTACTAGTAGCATAACTAATTGTAACATAACTTGGTAAACGATTGTTTGTTCTATAAAAGTCTAAAATTCTTGCAGAAGAGTCAACTAACTCTGAATAGATAATTTTACCCACTGAAGATGAAGCATAGTTAGGTGCTTGTTTATTAGTACTAATATAATCCATCACATTTTTCGCTACAGTTATGAAATTAGCCTTTGTCAAATCTTTAGAATTAATTGCATCACCGGTAGGTGAACTAGGCTCGGAAACTCCATATATAATAGAAACATCACTAGTTTTAGAGTTGCCCAAATTATTTATCGCTTCACTCATCAGATATAAAAATTCAGGTACTGTAAATGAAATTCCCCCTGCAGTAACGCTGCCAGGTAACTTTTTATTTGATTCATAATAGGATTTTAAGTTGCTTGCAGCATTCACAATATTTTTAATAGACATTGTGTGCACTTGTGAAACACTTAACTGGGTACTGCCATAACTTGGTGCATTTAGATTATCCCCATCAAATGAGTAAGAAACGCTATAATTTCCATATGGGAAACTTGCACTAATGGTTGCATAACCACTTGAAGATGTTTTAGCAGTGTAAGTTTGGGAATTTACGGTAAGTTTAACAGTTCCACCAGATATTGGCTTATTATTGGAATCAACAACTAATAATTTGGTTGATTGGGTACCTTGAGGGAATGTAGTTGAACTTTTCCAAGTGACTGAAGTATTTCCCCTTTCAATAACATTAATTACAGTAGATTTTGTTTTTTTATTAATTTTAGAATCTGCCTTATTATAGTATGTTATAGTATATTTTCCAATTTCCAAATCAATCGGCAGTGATACAACACCTTTACTGTTTGTTGTCTTAGTATAAGTATTTCCATTTACAACAAATGAAACCTTTTTATTTGCTAAAGGAACGCTACCTGATGTTAAGGCAACTTTAAATGGTGTATGTGCCCCATGTCCAAATGTGGTGGTACTTTTTACTGTAAAAGTAGGATTTTTAGTAGGAATAATTGTTAATTTACTTTTTGTACTGGATGCTTTGTAATATCCAGATTTAGCAAAGCTGTATTTGACAGTGTATACTCCAACTTTAAGGGAAGGCAATTTAAGTGTAGCAATACCGTTTTTATTAGTTTTAGCTTTATAGGTTTTGCCGTTTACTTTAAACTTAATTACTTTACCTTTAGCCGGTGCATAACCGTATGCATTAAGTAATTTAACTTTTATTTTTTTACTATTCTTTTTAAGGAAAGTATAATCACTAGCAGTTAATGAAGTTTTAACTGATTTTACGACTTTTACCTTGTTGGTTTTTGTTAAACCATCCTTATTATAACAAATGATTTTATAAGTACCTTTTTTGAGAGTTTTTAGTGATAAACTAGCTACTCCTTTACTATTAGTTTTTACTTTGTATGTTTTTCCATTAATCTTAAACTTAACAACCTTTTTGGCTAATGCTTTACCATTGCTTTTAAGAAAAGTAGCATAGAATTTTCTACCGTCGAGATAAACTTTGCTAATGTCTTTAGAAGTAATGGTGGATAGAACTTTAACAGTATTGGTTAAAGTAAAACCAGTAACAGGATTGGTTGCAACAACCTTATAAGTTCCAGGTTTAAGATTAATATCCAAGGAAGCTAGACCATTACCATCAGTCTTTTTAGTGAATGTTTGACCATTCAATACAATTTTAACATCAGTATTTGCCAATGCTGATCCGTTATTATCTAAAAAGGTAGCTGTGTATTTGGCACTTCCTTTATAATATTTAGTAACATCTTTTGAAGTAATGGTTTTTGATACATCAATATTTGATGATGAATTACCATCACTTTTCAAAACATCACTGTCAGCTGTGTTAGTTGATAAAGTACTTGAATCTTCAGACTGCAAAACATCATTTGATGAGTCAGCAACAGCAGCATATTCATTTGACTGCAATTGAGATGAATCGTCAGCATTCGAAATAGATTGATTATCTAATGAACTGGATGTATATGAATCTGTAACATTTACATCACTAGCATAAATTGTACCGACTGATAACGAAACAGCCAGTATTATTACAAAAGTGAGTAATATTTTTTTGTTCAAAATAATTTACCTCCGTAACAAAATTAATACATCTACGAGACAATATCTCGCTTATTTTATAATTATATACAAATATCTTATATAAACCTTTTTATTAGCTAAATCCAATTTAATGAGTTTAATTTTAAAAAATAAGCTTAAAATATTATTAAAAATATACATAGAATAGATTTATACTCAGATTTTTCATTAAAAAGATTAAAAGATAAGAACTATATTTTAAAGACATCATATTTAATTAAAACTCAAACATAAAACAAATATTCTTTATATAATAATATTTGGCATTATCCTAATGTTAAATATAAAAATAATAATCAATTTATTGATTTTTTAAATGAAACAATGTTTAATAACTGAATTATTAAAATAAGAAAAAAATTTGTATTTTTACTAAAAAACTGGTAAAATGTTTTTTTATTGAAAAATAATTTTTTTCTAAGGTTTTAAACCTTAGAATGTTAATTATATTTAACATGACAAAAATTATTTTCCTGTTGCCTGTTTTCGTAAAGATTTGGGTGTGTCCACAACTGAAATTTTTACCAAATCATTGGAATGTTTATTTAAGTTATTTTCAATTTCTTCAGGTGTGGCATTTTTAAGGTTGATATCGAAAAAATCGGAATTTTCAATGACGCTTTTCATTTTGTTTTCATCAATATTTTCTCCAGATTTATCAATATAATCCATTTTTCGATTTAAAATGTCATGTTTAAGCCATAACTTATAGTCAGTTACTCCCAAATTCTTTTTAAGTTTTTTGTTTAACCATTTTGAAGGTATGCCAATACTTTCAGCTTTTTTATATGCAATTAATCTTGGCATGATAAAACCTACTTCAAAAAGCATTGAAAGAATTTTATATTTTTCTTTACCGTTTTTACCTTCAATATACCAATCATATAATTGATTAACATTGATTCCAGCTGATTTTGCCATTCTGACTCCATTAAATTTATGTTGAGTTACCATTCCTGCAATGATATATACTCTTTCTTTTAAAATCATATCATCAATATCTGCTTTGTTTTCATAAAATTCCTCTTTAGTCAAATTAGAATTTTTTAGAGATATTTTTGTTGTTTTGTTTGAAAGAATATTCTCTACATATTTTTCTATTTTCATTTCTAAAAATCTTGAATGAAAATCACTGAATTGATTGTTTCCATTTTTTCCCAAATTATAATAATGATCCAATTCATCATTATTTATTTTTGAAAGTTTCAATGCCTTGTAAAAATTCTTATTTTCAAAATTCTTAAGAAATTTTTCAAGATGAAGAGGAATGACCTTATTTTCATATAAATCGAATATCTGTTCATATTCTTCCAGTCCTTTTTTTCCATCATCAATAAATTGATTTATTGTTTTAATAGGTATGTCATAAATTTCATATACCTCAAGCTTTGATTTATAATTTTTAAACCCTTCAACTACTAAATCAATGGTCAGCTGATGATTTTTATCTATAAAATATTTGAAAATATTATATTCCGGATGATTGAGCCATTTGTTGATTATAATGTTTGAAAGACCAACGCTTTTTGCTGCATCCGGTTTATTTTTTCCATCTTTTCGAGCTTGCAGATATTTATCCATCAGCTCATAAGTTACTGTCTGATAAAATCCGCTTGATTTATTGGTGGAGAGATATTTATCCTGGTCCTTAACATACCATTTGTTAAATTCCTTTTGTGAAATTTCACATTTTTGGATTGCATAGTAAAAATCTTCCTCAGCGATAATCTGTGTGAATAATTTTTTCCTGTTTTTTTCATATTCAACGTCAAATCTCAAATAAAATTCTGTTTTTTCTTTTTTACTGGTGTTATAAATTTCCATAAATTCCCTTGGAGTGAGATTTGCACAAAAAATGGCTTCCTCTTTTCCTTTACCATTTTTTATTCCATTAATTATTCTTCCCCTTTTAACTAACGAGGATGTAATTTCTTTATTTTTATCTTCAAAATCACGGAATAATTTGAATTCATCATGTCTGGACCATGACTGAAACATGTCTTTTGAAACATTAATCCTTTTAAGAATTTCTTTTTTGTCCCAGTTATTTTTACGGTAGCTGATATACTTATCCATTAACAGTTCGGTTGTTTTAACATAAAAATTTGAAAATGTTTTTTCTCCGTCATAGTACCAATTTAAAAATTCTGTTTTAGTGATTTTACTTAACTTTATGGCCTTATTGAGATTATGATTCTTAAGGTGTTTTATAACTAATTTTTTTCTTTTCTGTGTGTATTCCTTTTCAAAATTCTTATAGAAGTCATCATCTGTTTGCTTTGAAATGAGATACATCTTTTCAAAGTCATTTTTACTTATTTTTGCCAATCTTAAAGCATCAGAGAGTGTCTTATGGTTTTTAATCTCCTTAATGATTATGTCCTGTTTAATTGATTTGCTTTTTTTAAAGAATTTTCCGCCGATAAACTGATTTTGCCAGAAGTAAAACATTTCGTTTGAAATTTTAAGTTCATTTAGGACATCCCTGTCATCTAGATTAGGATTCCTTTTTAATTTAAAGTACTCATTAATTAAAATCTCATTATATAATATAAAAGCTTCATTTAATTTACCTTCCTTAAACGCTTCTTTTTCATGATAATACCAGTTAGTGATATTGAATTCACTCATTGATGATATTTTTTTGCTTTTGGATATATCATTTAGTTTTAAAAGATTTTCTTCAAATGTTTTTTCAAGTTTGCTGTTCACCAGTCTGAAAAATTCTCTAAATGGATATTTGTTTTCAGATCCTTTAATATACTCTTCAGTTTGTTTTATTTCACTTGCACTTATTTCATCCTTGTAAAACTTTGTAACTAAAACGCCAATTTCCACATACTGATTGATTTCAGAAAGATAATCATTGAAATTATCAGGATTAAGTATGTAATAGTCCCCCTTATTGGTAACTGCTCCAAATTTGGATAAATCCATTAAAAGTAGAATCGCTCTGCTTTCGGGTATTCCAAATTCAACCAAATCATATCTTGTAAAAGCCTCATCATTAAATGTTGTCTGCAGTGACAGCATTAAGTTTGCATTTTCTATTTTCTGATTGCATGATCTGCACATGTTTGACATTGATTTTTTATTTGAATTTCCGCAGATTATGCAATTGTCAAAATAAATTTCTATGTTCTTTGGTTTTCTATAATCCGGAATGTCTATGTATTTTTCATTTTCAAAGTTGTCTTTGAAATATTTTTTAGCCAGATAATATAATCTTTTATGCAAATCTAAAGCCAAGTTTTTTTCTTCACGTGAATTTAGGTTTTTGGAATGAATTTTGTTTCTTAGATTATATGCTTCCTGGAGTTTGTTTTTGTATATATAGCTGATTGCTCCCAAACGGTACAGGTTATCAATTTTTTTATAGAAAGATTTTAGATTCCTGTTTAATTTATGATTTGAAAGCTTATACAGGTCTTTTACGAGATTTTCAAGAAAAAGTGTTGCATCGGCGGTTACTGCCCTTGGTGAGTTAATCACATCTTCTTCCAACTTTCTTCCGATTTCATATAATTCATCATTAAAGTTTTTTAAATAATCAAAATTTGTCATTTTAACCAACCTTTATATTTAATGCAGTAATATCTTTTAAACTGGACATATATAAGGTATTGGTTTTTTTAACAACAATATTGATTTTATTTTGTAAAATAACGAGTTCTTATTAATATTTACTTTACTTTAAAAAAATAGAGGATAAAAAAATTAAAAGGAAATGGTTTTGAATTATTTTTCAATTGGTGTTATATTATTCAATTTATTGAAATCCATTAAATTGCCGTATGTATATGACAGGTCATTGTCGGAACCTGTTTTTGCAAAATCGATGATGAATTTATCTCCATCATATTCAACAAGTTCAAAAGAACCTATTTCATTAACACTTCCATCAGTATAATTGTAGGTATTATTTTCATCTTTTAAAACAGTATACTGATTTTCAGTATCATTGGTGATATAATCATCCCAGTCATGTTGGTTAAACTTCACAACTGATAAAATTTCATCGGCATTTTTGGATGAATCATATAATACATATACACCATCTCCAATATCTTCAAAATCATCAGGTGCCTTAAAGCTGCTTTGATCTGCTGCACTTACTGCTCCGAGAATTATTGTACTGAAAAGTAAAATTAAAAATACTTTTTTAATCATTGCTTCACCTCAATGATTAATAATATAATAAAATTAATATTTAAAATAATCTATGTTTTCAAAAAAAGATTAAAAAAAGAAAAATATTGATTAGAACGGAAGACTTGCATATGTGCCCTTAAGGGTAAAAGTCTTTGTATTCCAATTGGATATTTTTCCTAAAGAGTTTTTAGAACTTGTTGCATCTGCACAAACCCATGTATTGCCAATCAATACCTGAGCCCAGACATGACCATATGTACTTCCACTTGTAAATGTACATTTACCGTGAACATATCTTGCTTCAAGGTTTGCAGTTCTAAACATAGCAACTAACAAGTGTGTATGATCCACACAATTTCCTTTTTTAGCGCTTAATGTACCTGTAGCACCAAATTTGGTATTATAATAGAAACTATATGACAATGTGTCTCTAACATAATTGAATATCGCATTTGCCTTATCCAAATCACTAGTTAAACCGCTTGTCAAAGAGTTTACCAATGATTTGATTTTTGCATTTCCCACCTGACAGTTACTTGATGATTTAAGATATGCACTTAAATCTGAAATAGTGTTTTTCTCATTAACACCTTTGGTTAATTTAGAAAATGTAATGCTGACTGACTGGGATGTTGAACTAGAAATGTAATTATTGCTACCTCCAAATTTAACTGAAACAGTGTATGTTCCTATTGGTGCACTAGTTTTAAATGTCGCATATCCATTTGATGCTGTAGTTGCAGTGTATGTTTTAGACTTGATTGTCAATTTAATAGTTTGGCCTGAAATTGCTTTTCCATTAATATCAGTTAATAGAACTTTGAAAGTCTGTGAAGAGTCTGTGAATGATGTTCCGCTCTTCCATGTAAGCATTGAATTACTTCTTTCAAAGACATTTATATTGGATGATCCGGACTTTGCATTTACTTTGGATTCCTTTTTAATGGAATATTTTATGGTGTAATTGCCCAAGTTCAGATTAATAGGTATTGAAGCAATTCCTTTGCTGTTTGTAGTTCCTGTATAAGTTTTACCATCAATATCAAATGTAACTGTTCTTTTAATTAACGGTACACCTCCGGCTGTAACAGCTACTTTAAACTGAGTACCTGCACCGTAACCGAAAGAGGTTGTACTTTTAACTGTAAACGCTGCATTTTTAGTAGAAAGTATGATTACCTTGTTTGAGGCACTGCTTGCCTTATAGTGACTAGCTCCTCCAAATTTATATTTAACAGTGTAAACACCTTTCTTTAAAGATGGCAATTTAAGATAAACTACGCCTTTACTATTTGTTTTTTTAGTGTAGGTTTTACCATTAATTTTAATCTTAATGATTTTTCCTGAAGTAGGAGCATAACCTAAACTATTTTTTAATGTGACTTTAATTGTTTTCTTATCACTTTTAAGGAAAGTATAAAGTTTGGTTGTAAGTGTAGTAGCCACTTTGCCGTAAACTTTTATCTTGAAAGTTTTGGACAAACCATCTTTATTGTAACATATAACCTTGTAAGTACCTTTCTTAAGACTTTTCAAAGATAAAGTTGCTTTACCTTTTGAGTTTGTTTTAACCTTGTAAGTTTTACCTTTAAGCTTAATTTTGATATATTTATTAGCTAAGGCTTTTCCATTACTTTTTAAAAATGTTGCAGTGAACTTTTTGCTATCTCCAGCAACCTTTTTGGTTGTTGCAGTTGCACTGATTGTTGATAAAATTTTAAAAGTGGTGGATAACTTATATCCAGTAATCGGATCAGTTGAAACGACTTTGTAAGTACCTGGCTTTAAGTTAACAGATAGCTTAGCTACACCTTTACCGTCAGTTTTAACATTATATGATTTTCCGTTAACAGTAATTGTCACATATCTGTTTGCTAAAACATTTCCGTTGCTGTCAAGGAATGTTGCACTATATTGTGTGCTTCCCTTATAATATTTGGTAATATCATTTGCTTTAATGGTGGATAATACATTTAAAGTTGCAGTAAAATTATTACTTGCACTATATGAATCATCACCCTCGAAATAAGCAGTTAATGAGTATTTACCTGGATTTAATGATAAATCAAATCTTGCAACACCATTACTGTCAGTGCTCACATTATATTTTACATTGTTTATTACTAAATTAACAGTCTTATTGGCTAAAACATTGCTGCTATTTGAATCTTTTAATGTGACACTGTAAGATCCTTTATAGTAGGTATCTGTTGTTTGTGATGTTATTTCAGTTTGATTCTTATCAGTTTCCATTAAGGAAGCGTCTTCATTGTTAGTTGATAAAGTATTTGAATTAACAGATTCCAATTCATTATCTGATGAACTTTCTACTGTAACAGGTTCATCATCAATTGTGGATAATGCATCTGAATCTGTTATATTAACATCACTAGCCTGAATTGCACTGACTGAAAAAATCATTACCAATACCAATAGCATAGTGAGTAATATTTTTTTGTTCAAAATAATTTACCTCCATTTTACAATTTTTAAAATATCCATGAGAAATTAATCTCACTTCACCAATATTTATTATAAATATCTTATATAAAGCTTTTTATTTGCTAAATCAATTTAAAATTACTTATTTTTATTAAACAAGCTTTAAAATACATAAAAATACTACTTTTAATTAATATTTATTTGAATTAATCTATAAAAAGATTAAACCATATGAATTAATCTTTTACAAACTAAAAGTTTTTAAAAAATAAAATAATATTGAATGTAGTTATTATATCAAATAACTTATAGTTTAAAGTTATTTTATAAAAAAACATAGAATTAAACTGAATTATAATAAAATCCCTAAAATTTAACCGAATAATATTAAAATTAAGAACGAATAATGAAATTAAAAATTTTTTCAATTTTTTGATTGAAAATTATTTAAAGAGCCAAAAACAATTAGATAAATATGGAAAGTTCAGCTGAGGAAATGAAAAAATCAATTGAAAAAATTTATGACAGATTGGATAAAGTATCGCCGGTTGATTTTGACTGTGGAAAATTGTGCGGTGAGGTATGTTGTGTATATGATAGTGAAGAATATCCCAATGAAGATCTTGCATTATTCTTACTTCCCGGTGAAGAGCTGATGTATAAAGACAGTGATGAGTTTGAATTGTATTATATCGATGCAAAAGAACTGGATTTTCCTCATTCATGGAAAGGTGATGTTGCACTGGTTAAATGCATTAATCCTCCAAGATGTGACAGAAGCATCAGACCGATACAATGCAGAACATTTCCGCTGGTCCCACATATTTCCAAAAATGGTGAATTTCATTTGGTATTGGATGACACCGAATTTCCTTACAAATGCCCAATTATTGAAGATCATATTCCATTCAAAGAGGATTTTTTAATTGAAACTTACAAAATATGGAAGATATTAATTCAAAACCCACTGGTATATGATTTTGTAGATATGGATTCAAGAAGAAGGGAAAACCGTAAAATTAATTTTGAAGTTGTAATCTGAGCATCTTTATCTTCCCATATAAACAATTTCATGATTAATTAAAACATACTTTTTTTATATATTGTCTTTTTTTATCAAATATACTATTCATTAAATTAAAGTGTAAATTAATATTTAATATTTGTTTAGGAAGCATCTATACTCAAGCGCTTAAATTATCAATTTTCGGGAAAATACTTATTAATAATTTATCAACAATATAAAAATATGATAAGAAAAATATTTATTTTTCTAATAGCATTATTCATGTTAATGACTGCAGTAAGTGCAATAGATTCATCAGATTGGACAACAGCCAATGTGGGATATGAAAACTTCAAAATTCCACCAAAATACGAAAACCCATATGAAAGTGACTTTGACATGTATGAATTTGATGAAGACATTGATGTTTTCACAATCAGATATGTTAATCCGAGAATTATGGATTTGTACGGATATTTCCTTGAAAGCAATCAGGCAAAAAAGGTCGAGGTTGCAGGACATGATGCAGTTCATTTTACCGCTTATGACCGCCATGATGAAAAAAACAACTCAAAATTATGGTTTTCAGCTGGAGAAGAATTCTATTACATAGCATGGAGGGGAGAAAAAATAACCCCAACAATAAAAGAAGTGGTTAAAAGTGCATCAGATTCAAAATACAGTCATGACGAATTCTATGACATATTAAATGATGAATATCAAAACTACAAACTTGTTCATGCTATAGAATCTCAAAGAAATGATTATCCCTCAAGCGATAGCGGACATCATTCATTTGTTAGTGTAGGAAGTAATGGAGTTAATTTTGGAGTAATGACCTAATTACAGCTTCCAGTTTATTTCCTCTTTATTATTATCCTTTAAAAATTCATTGGCTAGTCTGAAATGATTGCATCCAAAAAATCCACGTCTTGCTGAAAATGGTGAAGGATGTGAAGTGACTAAAACCAGATGATTTGGATTTTTAATTAATTCCTTTTTCTTTTCAGCCTGTTTTCCCCAAAGAAGAAATACAATAGGCTGTTTTTGTTTATCCAATATTTTAATAACATTATCCGTGAATGTCTGCCATCCGCATTTGCTATGTGAATTGGCATTTGACTTTTCAACTGTTAAAACCGTATTTAATAAAAAGACACCCTGTCTAGCCCAGGCCTCAAGACAACCTGATTCCGGAATTGGATAATCATATTCCTCATTTATTTCTTTAAAAATATTTTTTAATGATCTTGGAACTGGTCTTCCTTCAGGTGTTGAAAAAGCAAGACCATGAGCCTGACCAGGTTCATGATAAGGATCTTGACCTAAAATAACTACCTTAACATCACTTAGGGGAGTTAATCTGAATGCATTAAAAATTTCTTCATAAGGAGGATAAATTGTTTTTGTTTCATATTCACTGTCTACAAATGTCTTGACATCTGAAAAATACTTCTTTTCAAATTCCTCTTTTAAAACTAAATCCCAATCATTTCCAATCATAAAATTAAATATATAATTTAAACTATAATACATTTGCTAAAATTCAAATAGAAAAAGAGATAGATAATAGGATATGAATATCCCATATTACAGATTCATAGATGATGAATGCTACTTGTTGCATTCTAAAAATAATATTTCAAAAATATCCGGAAAATTATTATCAAATAACATTAAAGACGATGAATTTAAAGAATTCATCGAGCAATGCCTTTTAAAAACAAAATTTAAAAGAGAGTAACTATCTCTCTTCAACCATCTTGCCTGAAATATGCTCAATTGTCAATTCAAATACTGCAGTTCTATCCAATAATTTATTGATTTCACTTACTGTTTCTTCATGAGTTGGGAAAAACTTATCTCCAAGATAGGTTAATTTATTAATCTTTTCATCATTATCACTCAAAAGCCTGATTCTTCCAAAGACAATGACACTTCTAAAAGTATACCACCAGTCATCTTCTTTTTTAACTCCCTTATCTATTACACAAAATGATGCCTTGTCATATTTTTCAACCGCATCATGTTTATGTCCAGTTTGAGCGCCATGAAAATAGATTTTACCGTCAACATATACATGACTCATAGGAACAGTATAAGGATAATCATAATCTCCCAATAATGCTAAAACGCCTCGGGGTTCATTGGTCAGTATTTCAATGCATTCTTCATAGGGCAATTCCCTATTTTTTCTCCTCATGTCTCGAAACATATTATCACTACAAAATTATTGCCACAATTGCAAACAGGAAAAATATTACAGCAATGCACAAACAACAAATTGGTCCTCCAAAAAGTTTGCTATTTTCCTTAACTTTCTTCGGATTGGACAGCTCTGTTGGATTTTGAGCATATTTTTCATGATTGTCATATACATCCCAAAGCTTAATTGCAACCCAAAATGACCTTATGATGCTTATTAAAAGCAAAAGTAAAGCAAACAGAAAAACATTATCTGCCGGATTAATTTTAAAGAGTTCCACCCCATATATTCCAATATATATGATATAGAATACCCATGGGATTTCATAGATAATGCCTTCCAAAACCCAATTTTTATTGTCATGCTTTAAACCAGTGTAGATAAATCCAAATCCATTTATAAACATTATAAATGAAAGGATTACCCACCATGATTTGATAATTTTATCCAATATATTCATATTATTCAATCAAGTTATTGTTAGTTTGAATTTTTTCAACGACTTTTTGGCCATCCTGAGCCATTTCACTGAACATATCAATTGTTTCTTTCATTTGAGGCAATGCCTGAACTTTATAAGTACTTACATCTTCAATAGCTTGAAGTGCTTCATTAAATGAAGCTTTTAAAACTTCAGGGGAAATCATTGTCTCAGCACTGTGTTTTTGTATTTCGCTGCCTTGGTCTTTAAGCATGTGTGAAGTTGATTCGATAATATTTTCTGTAGTCTGGTTCAATATATTTATTTTTTCCATAACAATTTTTTGATCATATAAAGCACTTGCAACCATTACTCCTGTTCTTAATGCTGAAACGGTTACATTCTTAGCCCTATTAACTCCGCGAATCAATTCTTTATTGTTACGTCTAATTACATTAAGTGAAACAATTCCCTGTTGGTTAACAACAATCATCTGTTGCATATCCATTAATCTTTGTCTTAACGGGAATAAAATCTCCTCACGAACAAAATCGATTTTGCTCTGGTCAACACCTTCGATTTCGGCAGTCTGAATTTGCTGTTCAATAGATGCATCCATCTGTTTTCCAAGTTCAATGTCAGCTAAAAGTTTGTTTGTAACCTCTCTCAAGTAATTTTCTTCACTTAAAAGAGTAGTATTGTCATTTTGCAATACTTTACTGCTTTTATCAAGAGACTGTACAATATCAGATATTGCCACTTCAGCTTTTTCATATTTAGCAAAGTATTTCCTAACAGGATTCATCAAATTGCCTAAAACTCCTTTTTTTGCAAAATCAACTTTACTAGGGTCAAGATCTTTCATCTGTTTGTTCAGTTCAATTAGCTGTTCACTGATATTATCTGCATCTTTGCCACCTTTTGTTAAGTCAACAAATCTGGTAGATAGCATTTCGTTGTGTGAAGCTGACCTGGACATTTCATTTAAACCAAAATTATCTAATGGTTTTAAAATGTTTTCTCTTGCTTGAGGATTTTCCAAATCTGCATCGAAAATAGCAACAGCATTGGCATTTGCTTGATTTTTAAGATTAGAATTTTCCAATTTTTCCTTTTCATCATTCAAAGAGGTTTCAACATCTTCTTTAATTCCATCTATATCTAATGAGAATTCAGCCATATTATCACCTTAATTCAAATAATCTATTTTACTTTTATCAATATTTTCTGTATAAGAATCAATTACTTTACCGCTTTTAATAATTTCCACAGTTACATGGTCTGCATCAGGTAATTTATAAGTTGTATAATGTCCAAAACTAAGAGCATAATTACTTTCATAGTAAATATTTTCTAAAGTCTCTGTTGCATGACCAATTTCAGTACCGTTTGAATCATAATATATTGTTTTAACATTATATCCTTTAATATCATCAGGAACACTATTAAAGATAGCTTCAGTATATAATGTATAACTTGGTTTTGAATCACTGTCTCCTGAATAATCCCAACCTAAAACATCACTGATAGTTAAATCAACATGATCTACATCATCAACGACATCTCCAGAAGAAGTATCATTGCCGGAGCCAGAAGTAAGAATGAAAATTCCTCCTATAACAAGAACTGCTGCAATCAATATAATAAATAATGTACTAAGTGAAAATTTATTAGCATTTTCAGCATTGTCAAATGAATATCCACAATCCATACAAAATTTAGCATCATCTGGAACTTGTTTTCCGCATTTTGGACAATTTTTAGTCATTTTATCACCTAATAATCCTTAACTGAACCGATTAAATTTTCCATATCATCAATTAAATTTTTCACATCCTCTCCGGAATTATCATCAGAACTAATGTTAATAACCAATTCATTTGTTAAATCTTCTATCTGATTGATTATTCTTTTCATTGATTCAATTTTACTATCGATTTCACTGCGTACTCTTTGAGTATCTTCAGCAGCTAAATTAATGATATTTAATGCTGATTCTTCCTGGGTGAGAAATAGTTTTTCTGCATTGTCAATGGTTTTAATAAATTTATCGTAAGTTATTTGAGGCGGTTCAAATCGTTTTTTAATTAATCCACGAACTACCTCCTGTTTGACATCAAATACTACATGCAGGTTATTGATTTCCTTTTTATATTCCTTAAGTGAATCCAAACCTGTGTAATTATCAATCGGTTTTTCAATTTTTGTAGCTTGAGTCACTTCAGCTTGTTTTTTGGAAGTATTTACTTTCTTGTATTTGTCTAACTTGAATATATAATATAAATATATTAATGGGATAATTGTTAAAATTAAAAGAATAAACATCAATATTGTGTTTTTTGCATAGGTCACTGCAAATGAAATGCATATTAAAACAACATAATATAATCCCAAATACCATGGCAATGACTCTTTAATATATAATACATCCTGTGAATTTCCAATTCCTTTTTTAAGTCTTATTGCAGAAGCCAATTTTGATAGGGGAGCATATTGCAGTACTTCATCATCTGACAGTATTCCTTTTTTTGGTTCAACAACCAGTCTGACATCAGACAATGTTTCACTAATCTTAACCTCATTTCCACTATTGTCATAGGCTTTTTGATTTTTAAAGGTTAATGGTGTAGTTAATCTTTTGATTTCATTTAATTTTGGAGTTTCAATAGACATTTACATTTACTTCCGAAGTTGTAAAAATATATTTAGAATTGAATGTTTTTAAATATTTGTATTTAATTTGTTATTATTAATCAAATTCTTTGTCCAAAAGTATAGTTACAGGACCATTGTTCAATAGATTTACTTTCATAAATGCACCAAATTCACCTGTTTCAGTGTCAACCAATTCCCGGCATTTTTGTGTGAAATAATCAAACAGTACTGTAGCTTCATCAGGTGCTAAAGCCTTATGAAATGATGGTCTATTCTTTTTTGTATGTGCATATAATGTAAATTGGGGAACCAATAATAGTTTTCCCCCTATATCCATAACGGATTTGTTCATTCTTCCGTTTTCATCTTCAAATATTCTCAGCTTTGCAAGCTTTCGTGCAAGATAATCTGCCTCACGGACGGTGTCATTTTCACCAAAACCCACTAAAACCATCAGCCCATCTTCAATCTCACCGATAATTTTATTATCCACTTCCACACTTGCAGAAGTTACTCTTTGAACAACTAACTTCATTTTTTAAACTCTCCCAAGAAATTGACCGGTTCACCATTTTTCATTCTGTCGTGATATTCTGCTGTAGCAGAAAATAGTGCATCACCTGCAGAGTTTATAGCGGTTTCACATGAATCCTGAATGACTCCAATGATAAATCCGACAGCTACTGCCTGCATGGAAACATCAGCACTGATTCCGAATAGTGAACATGCCATTGGTATTAGTAAAAGTGATCCTCCGGCAACACCGGATGCACCACATGCTCCAATAGTTGAAATAATACATAATACTATTGTTATAGGTAATGGAACAGAAATCCCAATGGTGTGGCAGACTGCAAGGGTCATGACTGTGATTGTTACTGCAGCTCCTTCCATATTGATTGTTGCACCCAATGGGATACTTATTGAAAAGAAATCCCTATCTAAGCCTAAACGTTCACACAATTGCATATTTACAGGAATATTGGCTGCAGAGCTTCTTGAGAAAAATGCAGTAATTCCACTTTCCCTTAAACAGGTTAAAACCAATGGGTAAGGATTGCGTCTAAGCGCTACTGCAGAAACTAGCGGATCTGTTACAAATGCAACAAATGCAATACAGCCTACAAGCAATAAGATTAACTGACCGTACTGAGTGAATATTCCGATTCCACTTTCACTAACTGAAGTGAACACCAATCCCATAATACCTATAGGAGCACATTGAATTATTCCTCGAACAATGGCAGTAACTGCATCTGCAAGATCTGTAATAACATCTTTTGTTGTATCACTTGCAACCATCTTAAGAGCAATTCCAAACACTATTGACCAAAACAATATTCCCAGATATTGGCCTTGAGACAACAGTTCAATAGGATTGGAGAAAATCATCAAAATCATATCTCTGATTACTTCATCAAGACCTCCGGGAGCAGTTGCGGTACTTGCAGCAGTCAGATGAATTGTTACAGGGAATATGTAACTTCCGATAATTGCAACCATTGCAGATAAAAATGTACTGAATAAGTAAAGGATAATAACTGTTTTAAATCTTGAGCCAATACCGGTTCTTGCCTTGGATATTGCAGAAGTCACCAATACAAAAACCAAAATTGGTGCAATTGCTTTTAAAGCACTTACAAATATTTTTCCAGGAAAACCAATAATCTTCCAGTTAGGAACAGCAATACCTAATATTGCTCCAATAACTAATCCTATTACAATTTTTAAAATTAAACTGGATTGTGTCCATTTTTTTACTATATTATTCATAAAAAACCACTATAAATCAAGATTTTCAAAGACTTCATATGTTGCATCTCTGACAGTTCGAGCAGCTTCAAAGAACTCTTTTTTCTCAATATCATTCATATGAATAGGTACAATCATGGCAATGCCTCTTTTACTTATAACTGCCGGTACGCCCAATGATACATCATCAACCATTTCAATTTCACCATCTAAAAAACTGCTTACTGTTAAAACCCTATGAGTATCTGTAATAATGGTTGAAATTAAATTCGAAATAGCAAATGCCGGACCGTATTCGGTTGCACCTTTTTTGGAAATGATTGTATTTCCAGCGTGTTTCAGCTGATTTACCAATCCTCTTATATCCAAATCAACATATTCAACGAAGTATTTAAGCGGTATACCACCAATTGTTGTAGAACTTAAAAGAGGCACCATATGGTCACCGTGTTCACCTATTACCCTAGTGTGCACTTCAGAACTGTTAATGTCAATTTGTCTTGAGAAATAATTTTTCAGTCTCAATGAATCAAGGTGATTTCCAACACCAATTACTTTACTCTTTTTAAATCCTGATGCCTTAAGAGCAACAGTAGTCATCACATCTACAGGGTTTGTTGCAACCAAAATAATGGAATCCGGTGCATATTCTGCAATTTTTTTAGAATAGCAGCTGACGATTTTTGCATTAGGAACAGCAAGATCAAGTCGTTTCATACCTTCTTCCCTGTGGATTCCTGCTGCTATAAGAACTATATCTGAACCTGCAATATCATTAAAATCTGAAGTGGGTGTTAACTTACAGTCAATATCACGTGCCGCCAGTGCATCATACATATCATAAGTTTCACCTTTGGCTTTATCAAGACTTTCAGGTCTTGAAAACATTACTATTTCATCAACTGTATCTTCACGTGCTAGGGTAAATGCAACATTTTTACCTATAATTCCAGTTGATCCTAAAATACTTACCTTTACCATATCATTTATATTGGTTTTCAATATAAAAATAGCTTACTAATTTATTAATTATATGATAAAATTGTTTAAATTTCAATATGAAAATTTAAAAAATGATAAGTTAAGCTAAAAATAATTGTAATTGTTCATATAACAATAGATTTATATTTTTTATCGTTCCAATTAAATAATATGCAAGATGAAGAATTAAAAATGGAAACCAAATGTTATGATGCTAATGAATACGGATATCTATACGGCCTTAATCAGAAAATTCCGGATGAGGAATTTGAAAAGGTGAAACCTTATTTTAGAAAATTCAAAAGAATGGATTTTGTTGAAGGCAATGTTCAGGTAACCGGCAGACCTGAGGGATGGAGATGCCTTGAAAAGGATGTTGCAAAAGTAGAAGAAATACTTGAGATAACAAACACTCTCGAATCAAGACAAAACAAAATAAAACAAGCTTTTGCAGACCCTATCAAAAAATCCAACTTAATAGACCAGTCATATGAATGGCTGAAAATGCTATTTGAAAAAAGTGGTACCCGTCCGGAACAGGACCTGTCAAGACTTGCAGTCCATTCCACAAAAATATATGACCCTCAGGACAGCTTTAAAAATGGTGCAGAAAATGGAGAAGGTGAATTATTCATATACACTCCTCATGGAATGTGGTACATAATCAATAACTCAGGTGAATTTTCAGACACTTCCCTGAATAATGTTAA
The DNA here is from genome assembly GCF_017468685.1 of Methanobrevibacter sp. NCBI lineage: Archaea > Methanobacteriati > Methanobacteriota > Methanobacteria > Methanobacteriales > Methanobacteriaceae > Methanobrevibacter > Methanobrevibacter sp. The sequence goes on along the minus strand of NZ_JAFUHT010000077.1, from coordinate 73,569 downwards.
AACAAAACAGGGAGGAGCAGTCGGCCACAGAATGATGTATAATGATTTAATTGACAGACTGATTAGAATATATACTGAAGAGAACCTTTATACCGGTGAGCAATTATATTAGTTATCTTCTAATGAAGATGAAATATACTGAAACTGCAATCAAAACAACAAAAACAATAATTGCTAAAATCCAATTTACAAAACCGTAAATCAGTGCTGTAATGAAAAATATTGCCAGATATATCAATGTGATTACATTGCTTTTGTGATATATTGAGTTAATTCTTCCAATAGCATGATTATCTAGTTTTGCACCGCAATTGCTGCAAACTGACTCTTGCGGTGATAAAATCTTATTGCACTTTGGACATCTTTGCATTGCCATGATTATATTATATATTTAAATAATTAAATATTTTATTGATGAAAATAATAATTATTAATAGTTAAATTTGAATAGGTGGTTTAATTATCATGCAAAAAATTGTAAATGCACATTGTCATATTTACCCGGAAAAAATAGCTTCAAAAGCAGTTGTTGGAATTAGAGATTTCTACGATTTGGACATGTCCCTGAACGGAACAGTTGATGACTTGCTTAGAGACGGTGAAAAAGTAGGAGTGACACATTATCTCATTCATTCTGTTGCAACCACTCCAAAACAGGTAAAATCAATCAATGAATTCATTGCAGAGTCTGTAAATCAGCACCCAGATAAGTTCACAGGTTTCGGAACACTTCACCCAGACAGTGAAGATATCCAAGGGGATTTTGATTACCTGATTGAATTGGGGCTTAAAGGAGTCAAGCTGCATCCTGATTTTCAAATGTTTGCAATGGATGAGGAACGTGCATTTAAGATAGGTGAAATAGTTAATGAAGCAAATGTTCCAATGCTGGTGCACTGTGGAGACTTCAGATACAATTATTCCAATCCAGAACAGATTAAACCATTTTTAGATAAATTTCCTGAAATAACATTTATTGGCGCTCATTTTGCAGGATGGAGCGTTTGGAAGGAAGCTACTGAAAAACTGGCAGGAACACCAAACCTTTATGTTGATTTAAGTTCCAGCCTATATGACCTGACACCTGAAGAGGCATATGATTTGATTCATGCATATGGAGCAGACCATGTGCTTTGGGGTACCGATTATCCTATGTGGGAATCTGTCAGTGAAATGGAATACTTTAATAAAATCGATTTGACTGATAAAGAACGATTCCAGATTCTCTATGACAATGCTTCAAAAATATTAAAACTTAAATAAGTTTCAATTATATTTTTTCTTTATATTTTTAAATATAATTACTATTCTATTATTGATGTTGTTGGAACATTAACTAAAAGTAAAAATCCAAATGCCTATTGGAGAAAATTAAAACAACGACTAAAAGAATTAGGTAATGAAACTGTGACAAATTGTCACACTTTAAAAATACCTGCAAAAGAAGGGTAAACTCAGAAAAACTGATGTTGAAATACTATTGAATTATTAAGACTAATTCAATCGCCTTTAAAAAGAAAGTTTAAGGGACAATATGACTAATATTGAATTAATCTTAAACATGTTAGCAGATTATTAGTCAGAATAATTCATCTAATCCTGAATTGTTAAACAATAATGCTCAAAAAACATTAAATGAATTTAATAGTAAATAGTTTTAACTATTTACTTTTTAAATGCATTAACTGCAGGTGGAGTCAATAACTCTTTTTCAATCATTTCATCAACTTCACCTTGACTAAACCATCCGTAATCATCATGCTCTTCACTGATGACTACCTCATCACTTTTGCAAGTTACTTTCATGATTAACTGAATTGAATTTACTTGCTCTTTTGTCTTGCATGCAGTATATTGCTTTTGAACCACATTATATAATGATTCAATATCAATTTCCAAACCGGTCTCTTCCATATATTCCCTTTTCAAGGCTTCATCAAAAAATTCTGACTTTTTAACCTTGCCACCAGGAATTTCCCATTTTCCTGCATCATGTGCTGATTTGGATCTTATTTTCAAAAGCAGTATCTTATCCTTATATTCACAGATTCCACGTACAGTCAATCCCCACATTGTTGACATATATGTCACCTAAAAAAAAGAAAATTAAGGGATTTAATCCCTATCTCATTGCTTTTTCAACAGCTACAGCTACTGCAACTGAAGCTCCTACCATAGGATTGTTTCCCATACCAATCAGTCCCATCATTTCCACGTGTGCTGGAACTGATGAGGAACCGGCGAATTGAGCGTCAGAGTGCATTCTTCCCAAGGTATCTGTCATACCATATGATGCTGGTCCTGCTGCCATATTGTCCGGGTGAAGAGTTCTTCCTGTTCCTCCACCTGATGCAACAGAGAAGTATTTTTTGCCTTGAAGAAGGCATTCTTTTTTGTATGTTCCGGCTACAGGATGCTGGAAACGTGTAGGGTTGGTTGAATTACCTGTAATAGATACATCAACTCCTTCAAGATGCATGATTGCTACACCTTCACGTACGTCATCTGCACCATAACATCTCACTTTTGCCCTTTCACCATCAGAATATGCTTTTTCTTTAATGATTTTTACTTCACCTGTGAAGTAGTCAAATTCAGTTTCAACGTGAGTAAATCCATTGATTCTTGAAATGATTAATGCAGCATCTTTTCCAAGACCGTTTAAGATAACTCTTAATGGTTTTTCACGCACTTCATTTGCTGAGTTTGCTATACCTATTGCACCTTCAGCAGCTGCGAAACTTTCGTGACCTGCAAGGAATGCAAAGCATTCACTTTCATCACTTAAAAGCATTGAAGCCAAATTACCGTGTCCAAGTCCAACCTGTCTGTCATCTGCTACACTTCCAGGAATACAGAATGCCTGAAGTCCTTCACCAATAGCTTTTGCAGCATCAGATGCTTTGGTGCATCCCTGTTTTACTGCTATTGCTGCTCCAAGAGTATATGCCCAGCATGCGTTTTCAAAACAGATTGGCTGAACGCCTTTAACAATTTCATATGGGTCAAATCCTTTGTCAAGACAAATCTGTCTAGCTTCTTCAAGGTCTTTAATTCCATATTTTTCAAGTACTGGAGTGATCTGGTCGATTCTTCTTTCATAACTTTCAAATAAACTCATAATTATTCACTCCTTGGATCTATTTTTTTAACTGCATCATCAAACCTGCCGTATTGGCCTGATGCTTTTTCAATAGCTTCAGCAGGGTCAACACCATCCTTGATTAAATCAAGCATGATTCCTAAGCTGATATACTTATAACCGATAATTTCATTATCTTCATCAAGTCCGATTTCAGTAATGTATCCTTCAGTAAGCTCCAAATATCTTGGACCTTTTTCTTTTGTGGAATAGATTGTACCAACTTGGCTTCTGTGGCCTTTACCTAAATCTTCAAGGCCTGCACCAATCTGAAGACCTCCTTCAGAAAATGCTGACTGGGTTCTTCCATATACAATCTGTAAGAATAATTCACGCATTGCGGTGTTTATCGCATCACATACAAGGTCTGTATTTAATGCTTCAAGAATGGTCTTTCCAACAAGAATTTCACCTGCCATAGCAGCTGAATGAGTCATACCTGAACATCCTATTGTTTCAACCAAAGCTTCTTCAATAATACCTTCTTTAACGTTTAATGTTAATTTACAGCATCCCTGTTGCGGTGCGCACCATCCGATTCCATGAGTAAAACCGGAAATATCACTAATCTGTTTTGCTTTTACCCATTTACCTTCTTCAGGTATTGGAGCAGGGTCGTGATTTGCACCTTTTTTTACAGGACACATATTTTCAATTTCTGTTGAATATATCATCTTCTTTCTCCAAAATTTTTTTACTATTTATATTTTTAATGTTTTTAATTAATAGATTTTTTGCAAAATGTATTCAATAATTAATCTTATTAGCAATGCCAATTAAATTATGATTATGAATATATTCATTAATGCCGATGGCTACAAGGAAATTGCTTTAAAAACAGAATATGAACTGATTGGATATTCTGATGAATTAGATATTGATGTCGTTGATGATATTGATAAAGCAGATATCATTTTTTCAATTGGTGGGGATGGAACATTTTTAAAAACAGCCCGTTTATCTGATTTGCCGATTATTGGGATAAACACAGGAACTTTAGGTTATCTTACAGAAATCAACCCATGTGACTTGAAGTCTGCACTAAAAGACATTTTGGACGGAAATTATTATATTGAAGAGAGAATGATGCTTGAAGGTGAAGTCATTAAATCTGATGGAGAGATAATTAAAATACCTGAATCACTTAATGAGATTGCAATTTCCAAAAACATTTCCGGTGTCGTTAGGTTCGATGCAATTGTTAACGAAAAATTGATTAATTCATATACTGCAGACGGCATATTAGTCTGCACTCCAACAGGCTCTACAGCCTATAATCTGTCATGCGGAGGACCTATTGTAGATCCAACAGCTGAAATCATCACATTAACACCGATTGCTCCACATACAATTATAAACAGAAGCATAATTCTTTCTGACGACTCCACGGTTGAGATTAAAATAACAGAATTAAGAGAAAATACTTCATCTTACGTATTGTACGACGGTATCGCAATAGAAGTATTCAGCGGTGATGCAATAAAGATTAAAAAATCTGATAAAGTTACAAAAATAATAAAACTTGAAGACAGAAGCTTCATCGACACTATACGTGAAAACATCAGTTAACTGTAATGCAGTCATTAGGACAGATTGCTACACATACCCTGCAGCTTTTACAGACCTGAGCGTCACGAACTGAGCAGCTGTCATCAACAACAATCAAAACATTGTTTGGACATGCAATTGAACATTTTTCACAGCCGTCACAATCATTTGTATTGATGTCAATATGGCATTCTTCAATAACTTCTTGTTTGTCTTTTTTTCTTTTAAAAAGTGAACCTAAACCCATATTTATCAAAAAAAAATAGAATTTAAAGGATTAAAATTTTAATCCTAATTCGTAAGCTTCTTTCAGTTTGTCTTTTTGCTCTTCAGCAACGATACCTGCAGGACCTGCTGAACCTGCATCAACATGGCCGAGTACATCATAACCTACAAATGTGAACGGTGAGAATTTTGTAAGTTCAATGTATTGTTCATATGTTCCTTCAGGCTGGTTTTCAGTGAATATTAATGCAGCTTTACCTGATAAACTTTCCTCTACGTTTTTACCGATTTTGTAGAAACGGTCAATGATTAATTTGCCTTGAGCGGTCATCTGACCATAATAAATAGGTGTTGCAAATATTACTCCGTCAGCTGCAATCAAATCAGCAATTATTTTGTTTCCGTCATCTCCACGGATACATTCAGGGTGTTCTGCACAGTACATGCATGCTTTACATGGTGCAATTTCTTCATCTTCAAGGTAGTATTTTACAACTTCTCCGCCGTTTTCTTCAATACCTTTTATCATTTCATCCATTAATACGTCACAATTTCCGCCTTTACGAGGACTTGCTTGAAGTGCTATAATTTTCATTTTTTCACTACTCTCCTAAAATTATGATTAAAAATATATATTTTAAATAATAAATAGGTTATTGTTAAATTTTCATTAAATAAATCAAGGAATTTTTATGAGATTATCCAAATCTAAAATTAACACTTATTTGAAATGCCCGCTGGAGTTCAAATTTCAGTATGTTGATGAAATCGAGGCAAAGCCTAACAAATATATGATTTTGGGAAGTGATGTTCATTCTGTAGCAGAAACATTTGCCGATAAGTTCGGAGATGAACTGGAAAATGTCAACATTGAAAATGAACTTTTAAAAATCAGCAATGAGATGGATATAGGCTATGATTTAGAAAACCACATTGAAAACTTAAGCATTTTTTTCAAAGAGGTATTTGTTGACGGCAATTATAAGCTCTTTAGCCAAGAGGAATATCTTCATGATGAAGTCCACCGCTTTTCGGGAATATGCGACATCATTTTAGAGGATGAAAATGGCGATCTTGTAGTAATAGATTATAAAACAAGCAACTCCAATACTTTTTCCAAATATCGCCGTGAACTATGCTATTACAAATTGCTTGTTGAAAATGTATATGAAAAGGATGTTTCCAAGGTTGGAATATTTTTCACCAAGAATGGCCGTCTAAGATTACTTGATGTTGCTGAAGAGGATAATAAACGCAAGTTTTTAAATTCAACTGAGATTAATGATGCCATCGATACTTTCTATGAAGTGAGAAAGGAAGTCAACAACGGCAATTTCTATCCCAAATATCAATTTTTATGCAGATACTGCACTTATAAAAAAATATGTGACGAATATTTCTAATATTTTATTGACTGTGAAACGGGATTATTTTAGACTCAATAATATTGAAAATGTTGTTTAAATATTCATTACATGATTAAATTTGAATTGATATAATGTAGGCAATATTTCATTTTATTGAACTTTAAGATAATTTTGCCAAATCACAATCGCATTAGGCATATGATTTTTTAAATTTTAAATGTTTTAATAAATAAACCACTGAAATTCACTTTCTGGCAGTAATTGTCATCCATTGTACAAACTTATCTGAAAAGGAAATATGGTCATAATCATCGGGAATTCTTTTAACTCCACCATCTGATTTGACAATCTCTTCATTGTTTTTTGCATCTCTTAAATACACTGTAATTTCTGAATAGCCATTATTTTGTAAATAAGATTTCAATTCCTCATCATTATAAACAGTCATGTCAATCAGCTTTTCTGATATTTTCATCACCATGTTATCGGATCCGTTGGATTCCATACCTATCAGGAATATTCCACCAGGTTTCAATACTCTTTTTACTTCCCCGAATGATTTTTCAATGTCCGGCCAGAAATATACTGTCTCAAATGCTGTAACTATGTCAAAGCTATTGTCTTCGAACGGTAAATTCTTGACATTTCCTTCAAGCACTTCCACTTTTCCCTCACCGATATAATCCTGATTTACTTCACGTGACAGGTTTACACTTTCAACACTATAATCTACACCATATACCTTTTTGGCTTCCTTTGCCATGCGGTTGATGTTAATTCCACCTCCACAGCCAATATCCAGTATTATGTCATCCGGATTGATATTCAAGTGTTTTAAACCCCATAATGATACCGGAGTGTGTTCTTTGTTCATTGATTTAAGTTGAATATTGCCTAGTTTTCCTTTTGGTTTTCTCATATTGTCAAATATTCCCATTCATATCACCTTAGGGATGAATCTGTTTACTTTTTTAGAATACAATATATAATCATTACCATACATGTCAGTTAACCATTTTTCTTCAGTGTTTTTAAGAGATACTGATAAAAATATCCAATATAAGACAGGTAAGATAAACAAGTAGATATTTGTGGACATTAAGACTAATCCTGTAGATGCATACAAAAATGCAGCATATATGGGATGTCTTATAATTCCATATATTCCGTCTGTTTTAAGTTTATTTGATTTTATATTTTCATCAATATCTGATTTTGCTGAAAATATCCAAACTGCTATACCAATTACAATCAACAATATCCCAAAAATTGTAATTAATGAGTTTAATATGTTTATTTCGATTTTTGGAATTATCTTATAGTTTGTTAATATCAATCCCAATATTGCTGTTGCAATCAGTGGCGCAATCAAAATTGGTCCAACACCATATAAAGGCAAATGATTATTATTTTTTACCATAATCATATTTAATATATGAAACTATAAATATTTTGGTATGCCTAAATTTTTATAAAAAAGAAGTTGATGGGAAATAATTCCCATTTAATTTAAATTTTAGTTTTTCCTATTGATGTTAACACCCAATATTGATAAGACTAACAATAATAAAAGTATTGGATTAGCAGTAGTATGATTGTCTATTGTTTTAGAAATTGTATTTTTAGTTGGTTTTAAAGAAGAGTTATCTGTATTTTGGCTTGAATCATCTGAATCAGAATCATCCTGATTATTAATTGTTGTATTTGTTTTATTAGTTTGATTATCTTTTACTGTAAAATTATCTGAATTAGTTGCATTTTCATATCCGTCAATTGCGCTTTTAATTGTTATTTTATATTTGCCTACAGGCAATGTATGATTAATAATAATTTCATAGTCCTTATTAGCCTCACCAATAGTGATTTCCTGTGTAATGCCGGTTCCATCAATTGAGATAATATATTTACCAGTTACATTAGCGCTAACAACTGCACGAACTTTATCCGGATAAATTATATCATCAGCTTTGATATGCACATCAATCTTACCCGGCAATACATTAAACTCATCATTATTAGTTGCAGTATCATAACCATCAACCAAACTTGTAATAATTGCATTGTATTTTCCTACAGGCAATATTTGACCTAAATCTGTTTGAGCTTCATAAATTTCATTTTGAGAATTAATTTTGCCCAAAACAAAGTTAAAATCCTTATTGGATTGTTCAATATCAACAGTTTTTGAGATATTGGTTCCTGGAACTGTAATAATGTATTTACCACTTACATTAGCACTAACAACTGCATATGCATAACTTGGATAATATACATCATCAACTGTAATATTTACCTCAATTAAACGTGGCAAAACAGTCAAGGTATAAGTTTTGGTCAAATTGATTCCATATGGATCTGTATAAGTTATAGTTATTGGATATTGTCCATTAGTATCTGGAGATTTGATAGTTACCTGTCTTTTATCTGCAGACATTACATGAGTTTCATTTCCAACTTTAACAGTGATTGTACCATCCAAAATCAAATTTTCCTCATTATCTATTAAATTAAACAATATAGGTACATTTTCATTAGCATAAGATACATAATTCTGACTGGTTAAAGTTAGCGGAGGTATATCTGAAGTACTATATATTTCAGTATATATCACATCATTTGGATGTTTAAACTGTATTTTTGCACCATTATAAGTGATGAAACTTACATTACCATACAAATTGGTAGTTAAAGTTGTAGTGTATAATGGATTATCATTTTCATCAAAAATGGACACGATTATGGTTTGATTATATTCACGAGTATCCTGATATAATTTTGACCCATCATCAGAGTTTTCAACACCTGAAACAGGAGTAACACCGTCAATTGTTATCGGAATTTCATTTTTTCTATCATTCCATATATTATTGATGATATTATCATAACCATATAAGGTAGCTGTGAAATTTCTATTGGAAGATGTAATAGGTAACTTTGAGGATTCTGCTTGATTATATTCAAATGTTGTTGTAGTTATTGAAAGTTTTACACCTTCCAAATTCCTAACTGCAATTGCAGAACCATATGATGCATTATTTCCTTTAAAATAGGAATCAATAATTATATTGTCTCCTCTTTCATAGTATACTGCACCACCATGACCTTTTTCAGAATCAGTACCTACCAGATAATTGTCAATGAATCTGCAGTTTATAAGTGTGGATGAAAGATTATTATTTTTAAAAGCCCCTCCTTGAAGAACTGCATGATTGTTTGTGAAATTACAATTTTTAATAGTTCCATTAGGTTTATTCCAATAAAGTCCTCCGGCATGTCTTGAAGCAGTATTGTTTGCAAATACACAGTCAGTAACGGTTCCATTTATACCATACCAGTATAATGCTCCACCGTTACCTGAATGTTCCACTTCATAAACACCATTGTTTATAACATAAGAACGTGCTTCATTATTGGTGAAAATACAGTTTTTAACTGTACCGTTGTGTCCGCCCCAATAAACAGCTCCTCCTTCAACATAATCGATTTGGTTGTTATTACGTAAAACATAATTCTCGTTAAAAATAGTGTTTTGCAATGTCCCTTGAGATCCTCCCCAATACATTGCTCCACCATCACAGTTTAAAGCTGAATTATTGGTAAAACAGGAATTATTAATAACCAGGTTAGTTGCCTCTCCATCAATATACATTGCCCTTTTTCCAGCATTTTTAAATGTAATATTATTTAAGACAACATCAGGAGAAGTTATTGTAAATATTCTAATTCCTTTAGCATCTATAGAATGATTATTTCCATTAATAGTGATTTTATCTTTAATTTGGATTCCATTATTGCTGAAAGCATGGTCATTTTCTGAATCATACTCATAACTTTTATTGAGAATGATTGTTTTGCCATAATTTGAGTTAATGTAATCATTAAGTTCTGTAAATGATCCTGTATCACTATCAGATAACACTGCATCATCACAATCCTGTATAATATTTGTGTCATTATCTTGAGCATTTACACAATTTAAACATGATAATATTAATATTATTGACATAATAATGATATATTTTTTATTCGTTTTCTCACCTCCTTTAATTTTGATAAAGTAAACTGAGATAAAATAAAATTTAATATAAGTATTTTCTCTCAAATAAGGTTAATTCAGACCTAATATAAATAAGTTATTCAAAAAAATAAGAAAAACGCCTTAAAACAATAGTTAAAGGGTAAACTAAAAAGTTAACAAGGAAACTAAATTAAAAAAATAAGTAAAAAAGGAGTTTTATATTAAACTCCAAAAATTAATGTTTTCTTTTGATACAAACCAATGCTGATAAAACTAAAAGCAATACTAAAATAGGATTGCCAGTAGGATGACTTTCTAAATTGGATTTATGTACTTTAGCTGAAACTTTTACATGTTCATCAACAATTACATGAACATTGCCGGTTCCATTGGAAGCATAATAATAATCATTTCCACCAAAAGACACATACACTTTATAATCGCCCTTATAATTTTTAGGGATTGTCCAATCAACACTACCTTTTCCATTAACTATTTTAACAACTTTTTTAGTTCCATCAGGCAATTTAACAGTTACTTTACCTGTAAATTTAGATCCATCTTCCGGTACAACTTTAATAGGAATTGTTACTTTATCACCAGGTTTGCCTGATACATTACCAACAGTAATATCTACAGGCACTTTAGGAATGGTTATTGTTCCTGTACCCTGTGAAGGTAAGTATTTATCATCACCTGAGAATTTAACAGTATCTGGGTATTTACCAGGTTTGTAATCCTTAGGCACATTCCATTTTGCTGTTCCTTTACCATTAACAATCACCACAGTCTGAGTAGTTCCATCAGGGAATGTTATAGTTACATTACCGTTGAATGGAACACCATCATCCGAAGTGACTCTAATATGAACATCAATCTTGGCTCCAGGTTTAGTTGTAATGTTATCCACACTAATGTGGGTTGGAATCTTTTCAACTTTAACTTTATCACTTGCATTGACAGGAGCATGCTCTTCAAATGCTGCACTAACGTTGTTTTCAAAAGTACCTGCTTTATTAGTATTGAAGAATACTCTGAAGCTTGCCTTTTCACCAACATCCAAGGATTGTAAGATGAATGTATATTTTCCATCAGCATTGCTGAATTCCCATTCTCCTTTAATTTTTGAAAATGAATCATAAATTAATTTAGAATTAAAATTTTCTATCACATATACATTGTTTACTGCTCTTGTTCCGTTATTTTCAACTTCAATAACAAAACTGGCCTTTTCAGATACAAATATTGGACTTTCATCAACTGTTTTTGTTACTTTAATGCTTGGATTATGTACAGTAGTGTTAGTTGAATTAACTTCTTTTTCTAAAGTTTCATTAGTAGAAACATGAACAGTATTTTTGAAGGTACCAACTTTAGTAGCTTTATATATCAAAGTAAGAGTGACTGAACTTCCAGGATTTAATATATCTGAATAATAGAATTTATTGCCGTCTTTTGCCCAACTGGAAGTATAATCCAATAATACAAATCCATTAGGAGCATTCTCAGATACTATAATATCAGTTAAAGCATGACCGTTTGCTGGATTTTCAACAGTTATTGTGTATGTTACATTTTCACCAACATCAACTTCCGTATCTTCAGTATTTTTATGAATTGGCAAGTCAATGATTTCAAAGTCATTTGTTGCATGTGCATCAGTATAGTATTCATCCCATTCGTGTTCTGCGGTTACAGTGTAATTTCCAGGTTTGAGGCTTTGCATTAGTTTAGGGAAATCACCACAAATGTCAGTCAATACACCTTGCTTTTCAAAAACAACATTTCCAGTTTCTTTATTAACAATTTTTACATTTAACAATTGTGCATTTTCACGAGCATCTTGCCAAATTTTAAAGTTTTCACCTTGAGATATAAAAGCACCTAATAATTCTGAAGAAATTGGACTTGATTGACTCAATACATCTTGAGCATTGGTTTTATCTGCACCATCAACAGGATTTACAAATCCAACTGGAGTAGTTACAGTATCTAATTTACCATTAACATAAGCATCATAAGTAATATTACTTATAAACACCCAAGTAGTGTCTTTTTCATTCCAAATTGCATTGGCAATATTATCCCAACCTGCAAATACTATTTTTACAGTAACGTTGCTTGGATAATAACTTAATTTCTTATCAACATCCACTGTTAATGATGATGAATCCGCCCTATTTTTACCAAATACTGAGTTGGATAAATATAATGTATTATATAATCTATTATCACCAATTTTATCTGATAAAAGAATTGCAGATCCAAAACTTGCATTGTTACCATCAAATTTACAATTGGAAATGTTTGCTAAACCATTTACAGATATTCCTCCACCTTTATGAGCTACATTATCATTAAATAAACAATTATCAATGAAAACATAGAACCTTTTAGAATTTCTGTCTCTTAAATGTATTGCACCACCTGCACCTTTAGATGCAGAATTACCAGTGAAATTACAGTTATATACATGTGCAGTATTTTTTCCAGATTGCGCAAGATTTGAATTCCTTAAGTCAATATATAATGCTCCTGCATTTGATTTAGAAGTATTATTAGTAAATATACAATTGGAAATGGTAGGGTTTGATCCTACTGATGATATAGCAGCACCAGTAGCGCCACTATTTTGAGCATAATTTTTTGTGAAATTACATTTGTCAATAATAACATCTTGACAAGCATCATTTACATAAATACCTCCACCATAGGTAGCATTATTCAAATCAAATTGTGAATTTGAGATTACTGCCTTATTACCAGTAACATATATTCCTCCACCAAGATGGTCTTGTGAAGATGAATCCCATATTACAGTATTTTTTTCAAAATGACAATCTGAAATTTGTACATTATTACCGTGGACATATACACCCGCACCTTTAGGACCGTCTTTTTGAGATAATGGAGTAATGTCCTTTACTTTATTATCAGTAAAATTGCATCTAATAACATTTCCATCATTACCATTGACCATTACTGCTCCACCATAACGTGCTAAATTATTATTAAAACTAGAACCACTTACAGTTCCAGAATTTGTAATTAAAATTGCACCACCGACGGAATCAGTTGCATTATTGTTATTGTATTTTGAATTTATTATTTTAGTGTTTTTACCACTTGCAAATATTGCTCCTCCACCATTATTAGTTTCTTTGTTAGTGGATTGAATACATGTTGCACTATTTCTTTCAAAAATGCAATTATTTACTTCAAATTTTTCAGATGATGAATAAATTGCACCACCATGGTCTGCAGTATTCCCTTCAAATGTTGAATCGTAAACTTTAATTTTATTTTCACCAATATATAATGCTCCACCATTTCGTTTTGCAGAATTATTTATAAATGTAGATTTGTTAACAATTGTATTGGCTCCTACCTGAGCAGCACCTGCATTATTTATAGCACAGTTATTAATGAAATAATTATTGTAGAATGATTTAATAAGATTATTTGCATATAACGCCCCACATCCGACTCCAGAATTATTTATGAAATAATTGTTTTCTATGTTTACTTCGCCGTTAAACTTTAAATAAACTGCACCGCCAGATTTTCCAGCTGAATTATTAATGAATTTACAGTTAATTATTGAAAGATTTACGGTATTAGTAGTATCAAGATTTATAACTCCACCAGCACCAGTTGTATTGGCATTTACAAAAGTAATATTGTTTAAAACAATATGTGGTGAATTATCTCCTTTAATAATTAAAATTCTTGCAATGTTTTTAGCATCAATTGTATGACCTTTTCCATCAATAGTTACTGAATTGGAAAGAACAATACCAGATACAACATCACCTTCAACATAAACATAATTCTTTTCAAGTGAAACTTCACTATTGGTACCTATTTCATTTTTTAATTCTGTAAAATTGCCTTCACTTTCAGGAGCATCTACAATAGGAGTCTCATCAATTGTAACACTTTCAAGTGAAATATCATCATGATTTTGAACAATACTTTCAAAATCATCACTAGCACTTGTGAAATTCAAACAAGATAAAATTAAAATTATTAAAATAAGAATTAGTATTTTGCTTTTCGTATTTTCACCTCCCTTTAATTTGATTGATAAATCAGTAAAAAATTTTTTACTATTTTAATATAAATTTAAAATGTAATATATATTTTTTAAAAAGAGAAAAAAATGACCAAAATAACTAATTTCAAATTTTTAATTATTAGAATATAAATAAATGACTTTTTAAATAATTAGGAATGCCTAAATTTTATAAAAATTAAAAAAAATAATGAAGTTATGAGGAGGCTTCCTCAACTTCATCAAAGTCTACTTTTTCACCTAAAATCTTAAGTCCAATGTACATTACAATTACACCTACAACAAGGGAAATGTACCATGGGATACCTAATCCTGCTGGGATGTAACCGATAAATATTGCCACACAAGCTACAAAGATTGCATAGTAGATTTGTGTTTGTACGTGGTCAATATGGTTACAGCTGGTACCCATTGATGAGAGAATTGTAGTATCTGAAATCGGTGAACAGTGATCTCCGAAAATAGCACCTGTCAATACACCACTGGTACATACAATTGTAAAGTTCATGTCACCGGTACTTACTGCCCATGCAAGAGGAATTGCTAAAGGCATTAAGATACTCATGGTACCGTAAGCGGTACCTGTTGCAAATGAAATTAAAGCACCTAAGATAAAGATTAATGCAGGAACGATAAATTGTGGTATAGTGTCACTTAAAACACCAACCAGATAATCAGCAGTTCCAACTTCACCGATTACTCCTCCTAAAGACCATGCGAGAAGCAAGATTACACCGGTGATAACGATGGTTTTCATACCACCAATCCATTCTGATATTGCATCTTCAATAGTGAGTATTTTTTCACCGACAGCCATAACGATTGCAACAATGGAAGCAAGAAGTGCTGCCTGGAACAATGCAACGGATGCATCAGATTGGGATAATGCTTGGAAAATACCATCAAATGATAATGGAGCTGTTTTCATTAAGGTAATGAGTGCTTGATCTTCTCCACCTAAAATGGTGGTGTATCCACTCCAGTAGAATGCTATTAATGCACCTACAATTAATGTTCCGATTGGAATGATAGCGTTCCATACTGATAATTTGATTCCTTCAACCGGTTTGACTTCATCAAAACCAGGAGCTTCAGGAACAATGATTTCTTCGTCTTCTTTTCTAGCACGTGCATTTTGTTCTGCTTTTTTCATCGGACCGAATTCATATAATGTAATTGCTGAAATTACAATGAAAAGTAAAATGAAAATGTTGTAGAACCTGTAAGGGATGGTCTGTAAGAATATTCCGAAACCAGTTACATTGGTTACTCCAACAGATTCGAAACCTGCTGCAATTAAACTGATTTCCAAACCAATCCAAGTAGAAATAATTGCAATACCCGCTACAGGTGCTGCAGTTGCGTCTACTACAAATGCTAGTTTTTCTCTAGATACTTTAAGTTTGTCCATTACTGGTCTCATGATTGGACCAACGATTAAGGAGTTAGCGTAGTCATCAAAAAATACACATAATCCTAAAAACCAAGTGAATAATTGAGCTTTTCTTGGAGTGTCTGCTCTTTTAGCGAATGCATCTGCAAGAGCTTTTGCTCCACCCATTTTTGTTACCAATTGGATTATACCTCCAATAAGCAAACATTGAAGGATAATACCTGCGTTCCATGGGTCAGCCATACAAGAGATGATTTGTGAACCCATTTGCAGGAATGCGTTGATTGCTGTAGAAATAATGTTTAAATCATTTGCACACAACATGAATTCCCCAACGAATACACCAATAAACAATGAGAGAATTGTTTCTTTAGTAATGAATGCTAATGCAATAGCAATAAGAGGTGGCAGTAAAGTTAAGATACCAAATCTTACTGAATTGTCAGCATCCGCTGGTGTTGTGGAAATCCATAAGGATAAAACAAAAAGGGCTATAATTGAAACAGCTGCAATTAAACCTAATTTCATTTTGTCATTCATTTATTATCACACCATTTTCCTATACATCTATTAAAATAAATAAATTATTTTAAATTAATAAGTCAATTGAGATTAACTTAATATGTACATAATTATATTGATTTTAATAATATAAAAAGATTATAATTTAAAATAAACGACAATTATTGAATGATATATAATAATTAGTTTGGAAAATGAATAATTATCCAAAATATGATTATTTAAATTAATAAAAATAATTATAATGATTTATCATTTTAAATCATTGTTAATTTCATCAATTATCTCCGAAACAAACTCCTCATCAGAGAATTTTTTTAAATAATTCAAACAAATTTCCAGTGGATTTAAATCTAAATGCTGGTAAAAGTAATTCTCAAAATCAGTGTAATCAACAATGTCCATATGATACTTCTCCCAGAAATGTAGAGGATGATTATTTAAAAAATCATAGCCTTCAGAAGTTATCTTATCATCTGAAAAATAATTGTTTTTTGTAAGAAAACTTCTTAAAACATCCCAGCCAATATTATATGTATTTTCAATAGTAAAAATTGAGTATTCAAGTTCAATTTTTTCTTCAATCAGTTTAAGAAACTTATATGCAATGAATCTGATGTCTTCATCAAAATCACTTCTGCCAGTATCAATAGCGTCAAACAGGCTGTTCTGCATTTCATGAGCATCATAATCAAGGTTAATGCCACAGAAATGACAGTACTTATCATGGTCATCAATCGGCATGCTGCAGTAAGGACATGTCTCAACATGAGATGTGATAGTCGGAGCAGAATTTTCATTGAAAAGATAAGCCAATCTGATCAATAATGATTCATTTAGAATCATTCCTGCCTCATACTCTTCAATAATCTGCTGTTTGATTTCCAAAGCCTTGGCATGAGTGATATGGGCATCATCAATCAGTGATTCAATATAAAATGAGAAATTATCCTCATCACCGATTACATCCTCAAGAGTATAGTTTTTAATCGGAAGATTGTCCTCCAACTTTAAGATTGTTTCCATTAGCCTGACATCATTACTCTGATAAAATTCCATCAAATCATCTACATAATCATCATCAACTTCACCAATATCATCAAAATGAATAATGTCATAGTTTAGAGGAGCACTATATGCAATGTGTCTTTTAGTAAAGTCCAGAATGTGAATACAGCTGCAGATGCTTAAGTCATAATAATGTGTGGACAGCTCATCGTCGCCATATTCCTGATTGGAAAGGACATGATTTCCAGGAACAACGAATTCAATTGCGCTTGCAACAATATTGTCACTGATTTTAGAAGCAAATCCGTATTTGATTAGTATTTCCACTACCAGTCGTGTAGGCTCCATGATGCTAGGCTTGTTGTGCTCAAGCATTGTCTTTTCAAGTTCCTTTAAGAATATCCCTTTTCCTCTGAATTCTGGAAGGATGTAAATATTATTTAATGCTGCTGTGATGAATTCCCTTGAATGGTCATATGAACAGAAACCGACAACTTTATTTTCAAAAATCAATTCCTTAAACAGATTACATTTCCCATATTTTAATATGAAACCTTCTTCAAGGATAGAATCATAAATGTAGCCGTAATATGTCTTTAATGTATCAATAACATCAATGTCATTTTCACTTAGAAAAATCTTTTGAATGTTATTTTCTCTTATTAAGTAGTCCATATGAATTCACCTGTCTCAATTAGATGAATATTGGAATTAACTTATATTTAAATTAATCGATTTTAACAGCTTTTTTAGGTTAAACTAATTATAAAAATTTAATATTGCAAAAAATAAATATTTTAGGAAGACCTAATTTATTTTCCTTTGTTTACATTGGTTTTGTTATAATCAGTGTTGCCGTTGGTTTGGCGTGAAATGATTTGCCTTGCAACACCAAAAATAGTCTTTAAAAGAATCAGACCATCCTGAGAAACCTGTCTTGCTAGATAATTTGGCCTCAGGTAGAATTTTAAAAAAGCTTTTTTCTGGATGCTCCTAAGCTCATTACTTGAACAGTCAATTGTTTCCAAAACAGGATCAATAAGAGTGTACTTTGACCAATCCTTGATACTGATTAGATTTTTCTTGAATGTCTCATTGTAAAAGCGGGTGCCCGGATATGGGGTGGCCAGACTGTAAAGTGCATAATTAGGATTCAGTTTTTTAACAAAATTAATTGTTTTTTCCATATTTTCACGAGTGTCTTCAGGCATTCCAATAACACATGATGCAATTGACCTGATGCCAACTTTTCTTAAAAGCCTGAATGCATTCTCTGTTTTTGAAACCGTGATGTTTTTGTTCATCTTCTCAAGCATCTGCTGGTCAGCACTTTCAACACCGATAAATACTGTAATGCATCCGGCATCCTTCATAGTTTGAAGCAAATCCTCATCCAATGTGTCAACCCTTGAAGTGCATCCCCACCAGAAATTAAGATTTCTACGTTTGATTTCAGCGCAGAAATCATAAACGAAACGCTTGTTTAAAGTAAATGTATCATCCATAAATGCAATGGTGTCAATGTTCTGCTCTTTAAGGCGCATTTCAACCTCATCAACAACATTTGTATATGACCTTCTTCTCAATTTGTGACCATGCAGTGCAGCTGATGAGCAAAATGAGCATTGCATCGGACAACCACGGGTTGTAATGATTGTTGCGACATTAGTTGTGATATTTAAAATTCTATATTTCTCCATAGGGAATAAATGGAATGCAGGGAATGGCAGTTCATCCAAGTCATGAATTACTTCCCTGTCAGGTGTTAAAACCAATGAACCATCTGTTTCATCATGAAAAGCAAGGCCTTTGACATTTGCCAAATCACCCTTTGACTCAATAGTCTGAACCAGTTCAAGTAAGGTGTATTCCCCTTCACCTCTCACAACAATATCCACGCTGGGTTCGGCCAGAACACTTTCAAATTCAAATGTCGGATGATATCCTCCCAAAACTACAATGGTGTCTGGTTTTACTTGCTTAATTTTATCTGCTGAATCCAAGGCAACGCCAATTGTCGGTGTAAGTGCACTGATAGATACAATGTCAGGATTTCTCCTTAAAATCTCATCACCAATCTCTTCATAGGTCAGCTCCAATCTGAAGCGTCCAACACGTCAACATCATAGCCGTGCTGTTCTAAGACTGCAGCCATGTAACCAATGCCTAATGACGGTGCAACAACACCTAGAAACTTATATTTTGAATTTGTTTGTGGAGGGTTAAGGAATGTAACTTTCATTCTATCATCAATTTTGATTTATCATAAAATATTAAATTAATTTAGGTATATAAAACTTTTGAATGAATATGGTTAGCAATAGCTAATGAGTATATATAATGTTAAAAAAATAGAAAAAAATTGGAAAAATTAATAGTAATACACGATTACTTTTTAACAGTAATCTTATTGCTAATCTTAACTTTTCCATAACTGGTCTGGATTTTATACTTTCCGACCTTTAGATTTTTGATTTTAATGGTTGCAATACCTTTCCTGTTGGTTTTAGCAGAGTATTTTTTACCTTTAATTTTAAAAGTAATTTTTTTACCCTTGACTGGCTTGCCTTTGGTGTTGACAAGCTTTGCAGTGAATTTTAAGACCTTACCTTTCTTAATGGATTTGTTTTTAGCAGTTAAAGTAGATTTAACAGTGATTTTATTTGAGACCTTAAATCCCTTATATTCTGCTGTTACAGTGTATTTATTAATTTTAAATTTATTTAATTTTACATTAGCAAACCCATCATTTCCAGTTTTAACTAGATAAATTTTTTTACCTATAATTATTCTTACAACCTCACCAACAATAATTTTACCAGAATTATCAGTTAGTTTAACCTTATAAATTTTATTAGCACCATAATACATTACTATATCTTTATTATCTATTAATTGAGCAGTTAATTGAAGAATATTTGGATTAACACTCTCCTGATTGATTCTTTCATTTTTATAATCAATAATCATATGATTATAAGAACTATTATAATTGTCACATCCATATTCAACAAAAACATCATAACTGCCGTCTGCTAAACTTAATGGAATAATTAACTTATCCTCTTTTAAATCAAAAGTCTGTGACTTATTATCAATATTTATAGTTATTCTGCCTGTTTTAACAGTATTATTAAATTGATCAACGATTCTTACAGAAATCTGATTTTTATCAAAACTAATTGAAATAGTTGTATTATAGTTAGCCAATACTGTAAATGCCTTAATACATGCTACTTGAGATTTATAAGTATGTAATGCATAAGTTTTTGATAAGTAAAATAAATCCTGCCAGTTTTCACCATCATAACTCACATAGGATATTCCAGGATAGTAAATTGCCTTATTTAAAGATTCAATTTCAGAAATCGGAACACTTGATAACTTATCAGATGTAGTGTTAAATACAATTTCAAAAACATCTCCCTTATATAACGGCACTATATCATCTAATTGGAATGTATAATAACCTGCCTGTGAAATTCCACTTTTAGTTGATTTTAAAACGTTGTTAACATATACATTAAATGTCCAGTTAGTTAATTTCTCAAAGTATGTTGAAACACCCTTTAAAATTTCATTATCTGTTGCTGTGAACTTATTTTTATACCAAACCTCATTTCGATTATCATGCAGATAGTCAGTTTTACCGGCAATATCATACTGATAGTTTTTATCATATTTTACAGTGTCATTTAAAATAAAAGTATAAGCTATTCCTTCAACACCCGGTTTTGCAAAGGATTCATCATAATATGATACATAAAAGTATCCATCATCTCCCCAGCTTTCGCCCCAACTGTTTTTTACAATCCAAGCACCATCACCATCAGCATAACTTCCAAAATAGAAATTTTCTCTTGAATAATTGTCATCCCATCCGACAATTGTTACTGCATGATTAGACGGATATAATGCCCATGTGTAATAATCAGTACCATTTTTCAAATAATAACTATCAAAGTAAATTGAAGTTCCAACAGCACCGTATTTCATTATTGCAGTTTTTATTGCATCATTATCAGTATAATTATCTCTTTTTAAGAATAATATATTTTGAATATGTAAAATACTATTTAAAATAGGTGACAATACAGATTTGTCATCAAATAAATCTGACATTTCATCAACAGGCCCTAGCCAACTTGCAAAATAACCAAACGGCATAGCGTCATAGCCTCCTTCATTGGTAACCATGTTCCAACCGTAATCTGAATATAATGCAATGAGGTTTTTCATGTTTTCTTCTGATAAATCAAATTCATGCCCTGTTGCTTTTTTAAGACAGGATTCCAATACTGCAATGGCTGTAAATGCCCAACAGTTACCGCTTGATTGCTGGTCTTTAACTTGTGTTACAAAACCATCATCAACCAAACTATAATAACTTGGAAGATCAGTGACTTCTATATCTTCAATTGTATAAATGGAATAATTACCTGTTCCTATATTAATATTTAAATTCTTTGTATCAAAATAATCCTTATATTCTGGTGCATTATTATTCTTAAATGTATTGACTGATAAACTGTACCTTAAATTGTTTAAAATTGAAAATATTGCTCCTGCTGAAACATTTGCATTATTGTTTTCAAATATGTTTGAAACCATGAATAGATAAGATGAATTATCAATAAAGATTGCCCCTCCATTTCGTGCAGAGTTATTGTTGAAGTTTCCATATGTTGAATAAAATTTTCCAAACATGTGATAAATTGCTCCACCATCCCATTTAGCACTGTTATCATATGCATTCACATAATTTAAGGTAACTTCACTGTTTAATGTAGTGATTGCACCACCAAATGTTGCAGAACCATTTATAAAATCACTGCGTTCAACATTAAGCAGGGATGCTTTAACATATATTGCTCCACCGGCATCATCAATACAATAGTTTTTTATGAATTTAGATTTAGAAATTTTAACACTTTCAGTATTTTCACATGCAATAGCCCCACCGAAATTATAAGCACAATTATTAATGAATTGTGAATTAGATATATCCAAATAACCTGCAGCCATATAGATTGCTCCAACATATACTGCATAATTGTCCAGGAATGTGCAATTTTTTATTGTTACATGAGAATTAGAATTTAAATCTGTAGTATATACTGCCCCACCATAATTATTTCCGTAATCATCTGCTTTACTGCCATAACCATAACTGAAAATGGCATTGGTTGCATTGAAATTACCATTGTTTGTAATGGATAAGTCAACTAATGTAACATTAGTTAATGTTAAATGGGAATTGACATTAAAAGCAACACCATCATATTTAATTATAGTTTTTTGGGGATTTAATCCAATTATATTAACTTTTTCGATAGTTTTTGAATTATCCAGTTCATACTCGCCATCAGACAAATAGATATTACAATATCCTTTAATTCTATCTGAAGTTAAGTATTTATATGGATTATTGTATGATCCATCTCCATTATCGTTTTCCAGAGATGAATTGAAATAATAATCATTATCTGCTTGTAAAACATCATCATTCGTAACTGATATTTGAGATTGTGACTCTTCAATTTCAATCAGTTCCAATGTTTGATTATCCATTGCATAAGTTGACGGAATTATAAATATCACAAGTAATAATGATATGAATATTAAATTATGATATTTAGCCAATTTCATTCCTCCAAAAAATAAAAAAAGAAAATAGAGATTATCTAATCCCTATTTTTTTACTTTTAATGTTTTTTTAACAGTATCTTTACCATAAGTTACTGTGTATTTGTATTTTTTACCAGCTTTGAGTTTTTTAAGTATACTCTTTTTAATTTTAAAGGTTGCAACTCCTTTTTTATTGGTTTTTGCTTTGATTTTTTTACCTTTAATCTTAAGAATTACTTTTTTACCTTTAATTGCTTTTTTACCAGCTTTTAAGGTTACTTTAATCTTAAGTTTTTTAGCTGATTTTTTAACTTTAATGTTTTTAGCTTTAATAACATTTTTAACTGTTACTTTATATTTTTGAGAAATTCCATTATATGTTACAGTAGCAGTATATGCTTTAGGTTTTACAGCTAAATTAAATGTAGCATAACCATTAGCATTTGTAGTAGCTTTTAAAGTTTTTCCAGCTATTTTAAGAGTAACTTGTTTTCCAGCTCCAACTGATTTGCCGTCCAGAGTTACACGAATGGTATATCCATTTCCATAGTACACTTTTGCATTGTTTGTTGCAGTGATTTTAACTACAGGTTGTGTTGGAGTTGTTTCAGCAGGTTTTTTGTATGCTTCAGTGTTTCCAGATGAGGCAACATTTGAATTTATATTGGATATTGTGTTTTCACCGGTTGTGCCGTTAGCAGTTAAACCATTGTCTTTAATTGTTGCATTAGTATTTATTGCATCAATAGTGGAATTGCTTGTTGAAACAATATTGTTGTTTGTTATTAAGGCACTGCCTTCACTTGCAACGATACCTGTTGAATTTACATTAACACCACTTTGTTGAGATACAATACTTCCAATATCCTTACCATTTACTGTAATGTTATTTCCATCAATGATTGCATCTGTTTGATGGGTTATAATACCATATACATGATTTCCATCAACTTTTATATCATTGTTTGAAATAGTGGTTTTGTTTTCTTCAACATAAACACCGTATACAGTATCGGATTCACCTTTAATTTTATTATTGGTAAGGTTGACCTCTTTATCATTGCCCCAATCATCAAAGTAAACCGGATAAGTCACATTAACTGCTTTAGCAAGAATATTGTTATTCACTACGTTTCCAGTTGAAGAACCTGCTACCTGTACACCATCAGCATAATTACCTTCTGAAATTGCATTAATAGTGTTTCCTGAAATGATTATATTATCACAATCATTAGTTATTAATCCATATGCATATTCATGACCATTTACATTAATTTCATTATCAGTGACTTTTGAATCATCACATCCGTCAACATAAACACCATAAATTGAATCAAAACTACCAACAAATCCATTATAATTCACTGTTATGTCGTTTTTATTAACAGATACTTCATCACTGTCTTTAATGAATACACCAACAGAGTAATATATCATATTATCTTGAACAAAACCATTTGGAACAGATGAAATGTTAGCATTTAACTTGTTGTCTTCAAATATTAAGTTATCTGCTTCATCTGCATTAATTGCCATAGTTTTAACATCACCATTGGATTTAGCAGTGTAGGTAATATTGTTACCGGTGATTTTTACATCACTTGCCACATCAATTCTAATGACATAACTTTCTACATTATCAGGAGCATTGTAGATAATTTCATTATCTTCAACAACAGCATTGCCTGCTCCGATGTATATTAATGAATTGTCATTGCCAATAAATTCTTCATCAGCAATGAATTTAATACCTTTAACTTTAACATCATATGCAGTAATTGCAACTGAAGTATTGTTGAATATCGCACCATCACCTTTAATTGAAATGGAATCGTCCAATACAATTCTTAAGTTTTTAAACTCACCTTTGAATATTAATTCATCAAATGGCACATCATATCTTAAAACACCGTTTTCATCAAAGAAATTACTAAATGTTTCAGGTGTAACAATATCATTGTTGCCGGTAACATTTAAAGCTGCAGTGCCACTGCTTTCACCATATTCCTCACTGCCATCTATATATATAGCGGTAATTACAGATTCACCAATGTCTTTTGCAATTGTAATGGTGTCTTTTGCTTCACCATTAATTACATCAATAATTTTAACTAAATCATCATCAAAGTATAATTCAACATTACCCTTATTGATAATGGTACCATCACTGGAAGTTACTTTTATTGTGTATTCTACCCTGTCACCTTTATTTGCAGTAATATTTTCAATTGCTACAGTTGTAGATGTTGTTATAACAAACAATACTTCATCTTCATCATCAACTGATGCAGAAATGAATTTCAATCCTTCAGGAACAGTATAATCATAGGTAAACTCACCATTTGTTAAAACACCATTAATCGGACCTAAGTTAGTGGTAATTGTAATTGGTGTTTCAATATTTATTGGATTTGCTAATGTAGATCCATCATTTAAAGTGTTTATTGTAGCAGTTAAAGTTACAGTTTCTCCCACTTTAATTTCAGAAGAATTGGAAACAGTCAATACTGCCCATGTTGAAACAGAAGGAGTGAATCTGTATCCTCCTACAGCTGACTCAGGACCTTCATTAGTACCCCACCAGTTGGTGTTTACATTAACTGAAGGGTTAATTTGTTCTGTACCGTAACCATAAATTGCATAACCGTTTTCATCAGAATTGTTAATTAAAACTGAACTTGAGATTTTAAGGTTGGTTGCTCTAACATAGACTGCACCACCATTTGTATCAGCAGTGTTTTCCTCAAATAAAGTGTTGGAAATGGTTAATGAACCTTTTCTTTCATAATTTGAAGTACCTGCCATGTAGATTGCTCCACCACCATAATCCTCTTTGGAATTAGCATGGTTTTTAATGAATCTTGAATTTTCAATATTGATATTGGCGTCTGATAATGAAACAAAGATTGCTCCACCACTGGCTGTGGTTTGAGCCTGATTGTTTTCGAATGTTGTGTTTTTAACATCAATACCTGTAATTTGTTGAGCAAATATTGCTCCACCACCGTTAGCTTCATTACCGGATGCAATATTATTTTCAATTATTGAATTTTCAATTGTAATAGTAGGCGATTTTGCTAAACCTGAACCACTATATATTGCTCCACCGACTTTAGCAGTATTGTTTGCAATTGTGGAGTTGATAATTGTCAATGATGCAACATTATAGATTGCTCCACCATTATTTTCACCAGCACTGGAGTTAGCTAGTGTACAGTTAATGATTGTTAATTTATTTGAGTTTCCTAAAAGTGCACCGCTTTCATCAGCACCAAATCCATTAATCATTATTAAGTTTTTAAGTACAACATTTGCTTCCTGACCAACATATAAAATTCTATTGGAGTTTTCAGCATCAATGATTACTTTACCTTCACCAGTAATGTTTAAATCATCTGAGATAATTCCTAAATCACCGGTTTTATAATTGCCTTCACGAATGATAATTTGTCCATTTTTGGCTAATTTAATTGCTTGATCAATAGTTGCTACAGGAGTATCAACATCACCATCATTATTATCATCAGCGTTTTCGCCACCAACGTAAATAATATCCAAAGTCTTATTAACTTTCAGTGAATGAGTTGCATCATTTGAACTAGCAGTTAAATATTTATCTTTTTCATCAACAGTGTAGGTCACTTCAGCCTTTTTGTCTTTAACTGTTTTGACTTCATTTAAGTTTCCACTTGTTGAAGTGAAAGTAACATCAAATACTTCAGGTAAGTCACCAGTGTATGATTCCCCATCATTGGTTTTGTCAAATGAAGCTGTTAATGTAATTTCATCTCCTACTTCAATGTTAGTGTCATTTGAGGATACTGTCATTACAATCCATTTATTTACAGTTACTGGAGTATTTGGTGTGTTTGCTCCCCACCAGTTATTTTCTGCAGTTACACTAGCGGAAGATTCTTTTTCAATTGAGTAACCGTTAGTGTTTAGTAATACTGAATCAGAAATAGTTAATTCACCAGATGATACATAAATGTCTTTTCCTAAATCATCAGCATTATTATTCATAAATACTGAAGTTTCGACATTTACCTTTTCACCATTTACATATATTGCAGATCCTTCACCATTAGCAGTACTGGATTTTTTAACAACATTGTTGGTAAATGTTGAATCCTTAATATTGGTGTTTGATTTTTCTGAGTAGATAACTCCATATCTTACTAATTGGTTATTTTCAAAGGTACAATTAGTTACTGTTAAAGTGTTTACTGCAGATGAGTCAAGAGAACTTTTTCCTACAAAATTAATTACGGAAAACATTCCTTCATTTTGATAAAATTTAGTATTTTCTACAACAGCATTACCATATCTTGAATATAATCCAATTCCATATAAAGTATTGGTATCATCAGTTAAACCATTATTATAGAATTCGGTATTATTTATTAATACTTCTCCACCATTATTATAAACATTACCATAACTTGCATTGTTTTGATAGAATTTAGAATTATCAATTACAATTTTTTTATTGTTATTAATTATTGCTGCATTAGCTCTGCTATTAATAATGTTTAAATAGACTGAAATTCTGTTAAGTGTTAAATTTCCATAATTATAGATAACTCCACCGTTATCAAACCCATTTGTGAATTGGACATTAGTAATGTTTAAATTAGCACGATTTGTTAAAAATCTTTTATTATTACCATCAATGATGACAGTACCTTCACCAGTAATGTCTAAATCTTTAGTAATTTCTAAAGTATTGTCAATAGTGTAAGTACCGGCAAGGATAACGATTTTACCTTTTTGAGCTAATTCAATTGCTCTGTCAATTGTTTTTACAGGATGAGCTTCATCACCATCATTAGTGTTTATACCATTTTCCCAATCTACATAAATGACATCAGGAGCTTCGTATAATTTCAATGGTAATTTTACACTTTCAGATTCTGAAGTGATTGTTGCTTCATCATCTGAATTTACAGTGTATTTGACTGTTGCCTTATTGTTTTTAATGGTAGCGATTTCATTTAAGTTATTTGCACTAACAGTTACATTGAATTCAGGTAATGTACCTTCATAAGCACTACCAGAATTGGTTTTTTCGAATGAAACAGTGATTGTTACCTCATCACCAGGATTAATTCTTTCTAAATCGATACTTGCATCCATTACAATCCATGAATCAACACTAGCATTAGTGTTTGCAGCATCGTTTTTACCCCACCAATTATTGTTTGCTGTAATTGTAGCAGGAGTGCTTGATACAGTTAAAGCATAACCAGTTGGGTTTAACAATACGGAGTTTTGAATGTTTACGTTTCCTCCATCAACACTGATAGCACTTACATCAGCACCATCAACTTCAAAAGTACATTTTTCAACAGTTAAAGTTCCAGCATTATTATTGATAATAATACCATTATCATTTGTGAATTTAATATTTTCTAATGATAAACTTGCAGAATTATCAAACATTTGAGAAGCAGTGCCTTTTATTGTTGCTAAACCACTTTCGCATTTAATGGTTAAATCTTTTGAGATTGATAATGTTTCAGCAATAGTATAATCACCAGCGATAACTATAATGTTACCACCATTTTCTGCTAATTCAATTGCATGTTTAATTGATTGAACTGCATTGTCTGGAGTGGAACCATCTTTAGCATCATCCCCTGTTGATGATACATATATATCACCCGCTGCAGGAGTTGCAGATGGAGTTGGTATTGATTCAGCTAAAGCATTACCAGATTGGTCAACAAAAGTATCTCCATTTTTATTAACCCAAGTAGTTTGGTCAATATTGGTTGCTGTTTTTACAGCATCAGTATTATCATAATTTGCACCCCAATAATTATAATTAGCTGTTGCTGTTACAACTTTAGTAACATCATTATAACTATAAATTTTATCAACTGTATTATCTGCAATATTATTATAATTTAAAGTTAAATTTGATTTAACAGAAGTTGATCCAACATCACTAATTAATACTGAATTAGAACCAGTAGCAACATTATTAGAAAAAATTGTCTGCTCAATTGTTAAAGTTCCAGCATTATGTATAATTTTAGTTGATTCAACAGTATTATCTAATATATTAGAATTTCTGATTGATACCTTACCAGCACAATATATCAAAGATGTTTTTATTCCAGCACTGTTTTTAATTGTTAAATCATCAAATGTTGCTTTTACATTATTATTTGATAAATAAATTACTCCCTTAGCAGTAGCACCAGTAAGTGAATATTTAGGCGAATCTATTAAAACTTTTTCCACATTAACTGTAGAAGCTCTAGTGAAAGTTAAAGCAGTAGCAGCTGCTTTATTTGCAGTTTGTTCACAATTTAAAATATTTACTCCACTAATTGTATTTGCTCCAGCGCTTGAAGAACGAATAGTTCCCCATCCGAGTTTACAATTTTCGAAATTACAGTCAACAATATTCAAATTTGCAGATGAACTAGTGAAAACAACACTAGAACCTGAAACTGTAATATCCTTAAAATTTAAATTTTGTAATTTTAAATTATAATTGTCTGTAGCTTGGAAAATAGCATAATCCCCGTGAGAGATTATAGTAACCCCATTTTTAGTTTGCCCTTTAAATGTTAGAGATTTAGCATAATTTCCACTACCTGTAGAGGATGTTAAATATATTGATCCACTACTTTCTGGAAATTCATAAGTTCCATCATTCAATATTATTGTATCACCATCAGCAGCTTCAGTACAAGCTGTTACAAGTTCATTATAATTATTAACAGTGCGTTCAGCACCTAATTTCTCCCCGCTATCCGAAACTTCAAGAGCTTCAAGAGATGAATCATCTCCTATCACCCCTTCACCAGTATCGGACTCAGTTAAATTTTTATCTATTGTATCCTGTGCACTTACTCCATTAATACATAACAGTATCATTAATGCAAGAAGTGCACAAATAAAAATTTTTTTATCCGTATTCATTCAATCACTTCGTTTAATAAATTTATAAAGTTAAGATTAAAAAAAATAAATCAACTTTACATTATTATTTATTCATACTAGTAATATATAAAACTTCAAGTTAATTGAATAAAAATAAAATATAATTTAATTTTAATTGATAAAAAAGTAAAGTAAAAATGATTTAAGAAAATTTAAAAATATTAAGCAATATAAATATAAATGGTGAATAAAATGAACATATTATTAATCGGTGCCGGAGGAGTAGGAATCGGAATTGCAACATCAGTTGCTTCCCAGGGAGCAAATGTATCAATTTATGCAACTGGTGAAACCGCAAAATCAATTAAAGAAAACGGAATCAGAAGAACAGGACTTTTCACACACTATGAAATTAAAGACATTCCTGTTTATGAAACTTATGAAAGTATACCAAAGGACACTTTTGACTATATTTTCATTGCATCCAAGACAACCGCTAATGAAAATATTGCACAAAACCTAAACAATCACAGGGAAATATTAAAAAGTGATACAAAAATAATCATATTCCAGAATGGTTTTGGAAACGATGAACCCTACCTAAAATACTTCTTAAAAAATCAGGTATATTGCGCACGTGTCATCACCGGCTTCACCAGACCTGAAAGATACATCAGCGAAGTGACTGTATACACCGAACCAATACTATTGGGATCTCTTCAAAATGAAGACCCTTCTCATTTACAAGAAATTGCAGATTTAATTACAAAATCCGGAATCAAATGTGAAGTAACAGATGAAGTTGACAAGTACCTGTGGGCCAAGATGCTTTACAACTGCACATTAAATCCTTTAGGTGCAATCTTAAACAAGACTTACGGCGAACTTACAGAAAACCCCTACACTCTTGAAATCATGAATGATATTATCGATGAAATCTTTGAAGTGATTAAATCATCCCCATACACAACGTTTTGGGACTCATCAGATGACTACAAAGATATATTCTACTCAAAGCTTGTTCCAGACACTTATAATCATTATTCTTCAACCCAACAGGATATTCAAAAGCACATAAAAACCGAGATTGATTCTTTAACAGGCAAGGTAATTCAACTGGGTGAAGTCAATAATATCAATGTAAGTACAAATAAAATTATCTATAACATGATTAAAGCTATTGAAAGTACCTTCTAGAAACTAAAACTTTATATATGTTAAAAATCTAAATAGTATTGTTCATATTGTTATGTACTATTTTTTTATAATATGAACAATGGTGATGGTTGAAATGAGCATTCGTTTGTATTCCTTTAGTGGTGTTTAGGAAGAGAATGTTCATTTGTTTTAAAAAACTTATTTTTACAAGAATTATTTTTAGTGATACTATGAGTGAACTTAAAGAATTAATAGAAAAATATATTGAACTTGAAGACAATTTTGATGAAGATTCAGAAGAACAGGCTGAAGAATTACACGAATTAGGTCATGAAATCGACCATGCAGTATATCATGAGGAATTCACTATTGTTTACAATGCTGATACTGAAGATGAAGAAGTTGTTGCTTTAATCGTCAGCGGTGAAGATGATGAACATGAAGAGTTCTTCATACCTGTTTACACCTCAGAAGAGGAAGCTAAAAAAGCTATTGAAACTTTCGTTGAAGAATCCGGTGAAAGCAATTTCGCATTCGATAAGGCTGTCGGAAATGCAATTGTACAGGCATATGCTGAAGATGAAGAATTTTTAGGTCTTGCAATTGACGCTCCACAATGTGACTTTGTAATATTTTCTGAAAACGTTCATGATTGCAGTGAATAGGCATGAAACTTAAGGATTACCAGGACTATCAGGAAAATAATGTTAAGGCATCTGTTAGTCAGCTGAAAGAGTATATTCAGATATATGCGGATATGGCAAAAAAACTTAAAAGCGAGGATGCAATTGAGCTTGAAGCCGTTAAAAAAAATATTCGAAACACATATCCTACTGAAATTTACTTTACTCTTGTTGATGAGGCAGAAAAACCCGTTAAATTAACATTAACAGAATCCAGTAAAGAGTATATTATCCTAGTTTTTACTGATATGAGAGAGTATGCTGTTGGAAGCGCTAAAATTTCCAAACTGTTCCTGGACAGGCTTGACTTGAAAGTAATTACTCCAGCTGACATTAGTCAATTAGCTGAAGAGGATGAATTCTTCCAGGGCTTTGTGATTAATCCTCATTCACAGAATTTCAATATGGATAGGAATGGTGATTTTTAATGTATATATGCCCTACAATCGGCAAGGATCATGAAAAGGATTTTCTGGTAACAGGATCTTTGGATGATTTTAAGATTATTGTTTTTTCAAGTCTTGATGAATATGAAAAGGGTTTTGAATATTTAGAATTAGTCGATTACGAACCTACTGAAGTGTCCGATGAATTGTTTCATAAACTTGCTTTAAATGATGATGCTTTCAGCGGTCTGATTTTAGATATTCACTCAAAAAATAAAATAATATCTAAAGAAGAATTACTCTAATTCTTCTTCATTTTCTTCTTCTTGATTATCATTTTGATAATATTTATATCGGTAAGACATTTTAAAGCCTTCAACCACTTCTCTTTTTGGCCTTCTTTTACGTTTTATTTGAGGACCGTTCATATCCCTGAATTTCTTTTGATATGGTTTGGCTGCATTTCTGTTCTCACGATAATATTGAGAGTTTCTATGTCGAGAATGAGGTGAGTTATACATTCTCTTTTTTAGCAGCCGTCTTGTTGATGTGACT
Source organism: Methanobrevibacter sp. (assembly GCF_017468685.1). Classification (NCBI taxonomy): domain Archaea; kingdom Methanobacteriati; phylum Methanobacteriota; class Methanobacteria; order Methanobacteriales; family Methanobacteriaceae; genus Methanobrevibacter; species Methanobrevibacter sp. The sequence goes on along the minus strand of NZ_JAFUHT010000077.1, from coordinate 40,964 downwards.
CTTCTTATCACTAAAATCACTTATCTTCTGTTTAAGTTTTTAGTAGCTGATTTATCAAGAGTTGCTTGAATTTCATCGATTCTTTCAACTACAACTTTAATTGCTTGTTCACCTTGACGAGTTGGATTGATTCCTTGTTCAACAAGTAATGCATCCCTAATATCTCTTAATCTGTCAATTGAATCAATTTTCATAATAGTGCTGTAAAACATTAGTTTTTCCTCCGTATAATATTTTATATTTATTTTATAATTAAAAAGATTTTTGTTGAAATATTTTAAATAATTTGAAATAATTATTAATTATTATGTTTACAAAACAAAATGTCATTTATCTTGCAGGAGGTTGCTTCTGGGGTGTTGAAGCATTCATCTCAAGACTTAAAGGAGTGAATAATACTGAAGTCGGTTATGCTAACGGCAATGATTTGGCTCCAACTTATGAAAAGGTCTGCACAGGTAAAACCATGCATGCTGAAACAGTTAAGGTTACATTTAATCCTGAAATCATATCTCTGGAGGAGATCTTGGAGAATTTCTTTAAAATTATTGACCCTTACGTTAAAAACCGTCAGGGCCCCGATAGAGGTACCCAGTATCGGACAGGCATTTACTGGCAGAACCCGAATGATGAAAAAGCAGTAATTGATTTTTTAAAATCAAAGCAGAAGTCATCTTCTAAAAGGATTATGGTTGAATCTCATGAGATTTATAACTTCTATCCTGCTGAGGACTATCATCAGAAATACCTTGAAAAAAACCCGCAGGGTTATTGTCATGTTGATTTAAATTTAATAGATAATGAAGAATTTAATCACCTGACTCGTGAAGAGTATGAAATAACACAGCTTTCTTTAACAGAAGCACCTTTTAGTGGAAAGTATAATAATTTTTTTGAAGATGGTATATATGTAGATGTTGTAGATGGTGAAGTTTTGTTTTCTTCTGATGACAAATTTGACTCAGGTTGCGGCTGGCCTGCATTTACAAAACCTATATCTGAAGATGTGATAACAAAAAATCGTGATTTCTCACACGGCACTACACGCATAGAGGTTAGAAGTGCAAAGGCAAATTCACATTTGGGCCATGTATTCAATGACGGTCCCGGCGGAAGTAAACGCTATTGTATAAATTCTGCCGCTTTAAAATTCATTCCACGTGATGAAGTAGAAGATTATTTGAAAAAAAGAAAAGAGAAATAGGATTAAAATTTAATCCTATCTTTTAATTTTAATTTTTTTAGTCACAGTATCTTTTCCATAAGTAACTTTATATTTGTAGGTTTTTCCAACTTTAAGTTTTTTAAGAATATTCTTTTTAACTTTAAATGTTGCAACACCTTTTTTATTTATTTTAGCTTTTAAGGTTTTACCTTTAATTTTTAATTTAAGTTTTTTGCCTTTAAGGAATTTACCGTTAACCTTATTGGTTTTGATTTTAATTTTTAAAACTTTTCTAGGCTTTTTAACTTTTAAATTTTTAGCTTTAAATAAATGTTTAACAGTTACAGTGTTTGATACTTTAACTCCTTTAAACTCTGCAGTTATTGTGTATTTTTTAACTTTAATCTTAGTTGGTAATTTTAAGGTTGCATAACCGTTATTGTTTGTGGTTACCTGATATTTTTTACCATTGAATGTAATGGTTACCTTTTCACCAACTACTGCCTTACCATTAGCTATTACTAAAACCCTATAATATGCATTAGCTGAGTAGATTACATTGACGTTTTTATTATTTGACAATACCGGAGTTGGAATAGTGATTGCAGTTGTTTTATTCATTGGTGAATAATTCTTATCACCTGAATAGCTTACAGTCACATTATGTGCTCCAGGAGCTAAATCATCAATAGTTATGGATGCTGAACCATTAACTAATTCCTTAGTATAGTTTTTACCGTCAACAGTTACTGTGAAGTTTCCTGTTGCACCAGGTAAGTTGATGCTGAACACAGGATTTGTAGATCCTTCAGGAACATTAACATCAAATGTTTTGTTAGCGTCAGGAGTCTGTTTGTCCTCAACTTTAAAGCTTGCAGGTACAGAAGTAGGATTATGGGTCTCATCACCAGTGTAAGTTACAGTTGCAGTGTAATCACCAGCAGGTAAATCAGTAATTTCCACAGTAGCCTTACCGTCAACCAACTCTTTAGTATAGTTTTTACCATCTACTTCAACAGTCAAATTACCACCAGCACCAGGCAAATCAATACTGAAAGTAGGAGCAGTACCATTCACAACACTCAAAACAGTGTCATTTAAAACAACATCCTCTTTAGCAGTAGTTTTTTCCTCAACTTTAAAGCTTGCAGGTACTGAAGTAGGATTATGGGTCTCATCACCAGTGTAAGTTACAGTTGCAGTGTAATCACCTGCAGGTAAATCAGTAATTTCCACAGTAGCCTTACCGTCAACCAACTCTTTAGTGTAGTTTTTACCATCTACTTCAACAGTCAGATTACCGCCAGCACCAGGCAAATCAATACTGAAAGTAGGAGCAGTACCATTCACAACACTTAAAACAGTGCCATTTAGAACTGTTTCTTTGGATTTAACAGTGAATGTCGGCAAGGTATTTTGACCATCAACATCGGATTCTCCGAATTCATAATGGACCATGTCTTCATATTTTATGCTTGACACAGTATATGTTCCAGCAGGCAATTGTTTAATGTCAAAGAAGACATAGTCTTCATCTTCATCCCAAATATAATCAACAGTGTAATCAGTGCCGTTTATGGTTATTGTATATTTACCGTCAACGTCTTCACCGCTGAATTTACCAACAGCATGGTCAGGATAAGTTACATTATCTATTTCCAGTTCGTACCATATTATTTTCTTATCTACATTAAGGGTGAATGTATAACTAGCTTCGTTATAATCTTCATTACCTTCCAATGTAGCAGTTATGGTATGTTCACCTAATCCTAAATCATTAGGATCAATTTCAAATACATCACCTATTTGTGCTCTTCCAAGCACTTTGTCTCCTTCTTTATAAATGATTTCTGCATCAATATCTTCAGAAGCTGTAGTTACAACTTCAAATGCAGGATCTCCCCAATCAAGAGTATAGTAATCATCTTCATCTTTCTCTTCATCCACTTCAACATCTAATGAGATGTCTTTAGCTTGAGGAAAGATTGTTACAGAATAGGTTAATGTGTTTTCAGCATCTACATAGAGTTCACCAGTACTGAATGAATATACTTTATATTTTGCATTAACAGTGAATTCACCTGTTTCATTTACAACAAAGGTTACTGGTGTGTAAACTCCATTTACAGCATTAACTTGCTTTTTAACGCCCCCATCAAATATGATTTCAGGCATCACAGGATCTTTAACTGAACTTTCAAGGTAATATTCAATAGTGATTGTTACATTTCCTTTACCTGAAAGTACAATAGTGGCATTTTCAGGATAATTAGCATCTCTAATAAATAATTCAGCTATTTTTGGTTCAGGTGAAACAGTAAATACTGCATTAGTAATTATTGCACCTTCCTGACCGGTTACATTAGCATAATAATCACCAGCAGCTAAACTTACAAATTTACTGCCACTTCCACCATCAACATTTACATTAACTTCAGTTCCGTTAACATCGATTGTGTATTCACCATCTACTGTTGCAGTTACTTTAACTTCTGCTTTGTCCGGCAATGTTACACTTTCAACGGTGACTATAATTTCATTTTTAACATTTTCAACAACATGAACAGTTACAGTATTACTAACTGCTGAGTCATAATAACCTGATTGTCTTGTGTATTTAGCATAAATTGTATAATCGCCAACAGGTAAAGTCATTTGAGTTGCAGTGTTTTTAAATAATGTGCTATTAGCCTTATCGTTAATGTATAATGTGATTTCATCTTCACCGCCGGTTAAGGTAGCTAATATATCAAAACTTACACCATCATTAACGGTTATTTCACTACCTGAATTAACAGTTAAATCCAATTTATTTGAATACAATAAAGTGTATTTAGCACCTGCTGAAACTGGACTTCTGTTATATGTTCTGTCAGATGGAACGTAAACTGCATATAAATATCCAGTATATCCAGGGTAATTTATGCTATCTGAAAAGTTTCCGGTTTCACCCGCATTGATTACTGCAACAGGATCAGAATTCATATTGGCATCAGTGTAAATTCTAACAACACCAGTTGTTAATACATTACCCTCGGAATCTTTTACTGTAGGAGTAATAGTTATGTTTTTATTAGGTAGGACTGCATCAGGATTTAATTCAATAGATACTGTAGTGTCTAATGCTTTTACAACATTAACTGTAACTTTATTACTTTCAGTTGCTTCAAAATCATCATTTCCTAAGAATTTGATGAAAACATCATTTTCACCAACATTAGATGGATCAAAAGTCACTGAAGTTGAACTGGAACCATCTTCACCACCTAAGTTAATATCATTAACCCATAATTCAAGATTGTCAGTTACTGAATCTGAAAATGTGATTGTAAAGTAAACTGTATCGCCAACAACAACAATTGCATCATCATTTCGAGCTAATGTAATTGTTAATGTTGATTTGATTTTATAATCTTTCTTATCTGAACTGGATTCAGCATATAAGTCGTTTGCAACATATTTTGCCCAAATACTGTGACTTCCAGATTCACCGGTTACAGTGTATTCAAATGAGGTTTTTTCATTTAAATCGATTGCACCAATTTTATCATCATTTTCATTGTAAAACTCAACAGTACCTTCGCTAATTTCTTCACCATCAACTAAAACAGTTGGAGTGACTGTGATTGTTTCACCATTAGATAATGAAGTTTTATCCACATCAATATCTATTGTTGTATCTTTTATTTCCGGTGATTCAATCCAATAAGATTCATAATCCTCATCACTTGAATTATAATTTAATTCATCATATCCCAAGTATTTAACATAAATATAAATTGAATCTTCACTTGCTGAATAGGATGGAGTGAAAGTATAATTATTGGTTTTACTTAAATCAATAATTGCGATTTCAGGATTACTGTCATCATAAATTAAAACATTACCCACAGTTATTTCTTCCATATTTATATCGTTTCCAACAGAAACAGTAAGTACAATTGATTCGCCTTTTTTAATAGAGTTTTTATCTAATTCAACATAAATTGAAGTAGGAACTTTGTCATATACTTCAAATGATGGAAGGTCATTCATTTCTTCATCATCAAAATCAATTTGATAATTTTCCATATCCTCAAATGCTACATCTGAAACCTCGTAAGTGCCAACAGGCAATTGATCGATATTGAATTCAGCAGATTCTTCATATTCTTCATCATAATTTACGGTGTATTCTTTACCGTTAATGGTTATGGTATAAACACCGATTACATTGGATGAAAAACTTCCGATGGCATGATCAGGATATACAACATCATCAATGTCTAAGTTAAAATAAATATTTTTTTCAAGAATAACTACATTGAAAACGTATTCAGCAGGATTGTAATCATCGTTTCCTGCCCAGTAAGCAGTAATGGTATGAGTTCCTTTTGTTAAAGTGGAAATGTCAAAGTCTTCACCAAAATCAGCACGGCCTAACTCAACATCACCCTCTTTATATATGATTTCTTCAGAAATATCGCTTTCAGAAGTGGTTATGAAAGTCATGATGTCATTATATTGATTATAATAAACTCCATCCTCATTGTAATATGAACTAACTTCACCATTTAGATTTACATCTTTTTTAGTAAGACCTGCAGAAGAAGGAACATAAAAACTTATTTGATTACTATCTGCTGCACCATAAATCCAATTTTGATAAGCATTTGATGTCTTGTCTTTATGAGCAGTGATATTCCACCATCCTTCACTATCCAATGTTATTTCAAAGTCTGCTGTAAAATATGCAGTTCCCTGATAATAATCTAAAGTAGTGTAGGTACCTGTTTTAGATGTTAACAACACACCATTTTTCATTAAATCAATGTTTCTATTTGATTCAGCAGGAGTTCCCTGTAGAAAATTCTTATCATTTGATTTCCATTCAACATGAATGGCAACAGTGTTTCCCAATTCTACATTATTTACAGAAGCAGTATTGCCTGTGCTGGATATTGTTAATGTTGTTAATTCATCACAATATTGATTATATGAATCATAAGCATTCAAGGCATCATCTTCTTCATTTGCTAAACTAACAATATCTTCATCACTTGCAACAATATCATCAGAGTAGCTCTCCTCATTTAATTCATCAATATCAACTGATTGATCTTGAGAATTATCTATAACTGTTAGATTTCCATCCTGAATTTCATCAGTTGCACTAACAGAACCAATACATATTAAGACCAACGCTATTAAAGCGATAGCCATAGCTAGCTTATTGTATTTTTTAATAATTTCACCTCAAGTACGCATGAATATAATATATAAATTATATTCTAATTATTATTTAGGTACAACTAAATATTTAAATATTGTTAAAAACAATTAAAATTAAAAAATAATTACATTAATTTGATAAATTGAATTTAGTTCAAAAAATAGATGGAATTTAAATAAATGAATTAACAGTATTCAATTGAATCCTATTTCAATCGAAAAAAAGAAAATAATAAGGTAATTATTACCTTATCTTTTTATAGCAATAGTTTTCTTAATACTTGTTTTAAGGTATTTAATGGTTATTTTATATTTTCCGATTTTATATAAACCCTTAATTTTAATGGTAGCTACACCTTTCTTGTTGGTTTTTGCATTATAGGTTTTACCTTTAATTTTAAAGGTTATTTTTTTACCCTTTAATGGCTTACCGTTGACTTTTAAAGTTGCAGTGTATTTTTTAACTTTATAACGTTTGTATTTTTTATTGGCAGCCTTTAAAACCTGATTAACTACAACCTTATTGGAAACAACAACTCCCTTATATTCAGCAGTAATAGTGTATGTTTTAGGAGTTAAACCGGATAATTTAAGTACTGCAAAACCATCCTTATCTGTTAAAACAGTGCTTGATTTACCATTGACTTTAATGATGACTTTTTCACCAGCACTTGCCGGCTGACCATTATCAGCATAAACCTTTACCCTATATGTTCCAGAAGTGGTATAATCAAATTTCACATCTTTATTATCACTAATTCTTTTGGAAATAACAAGTTTTTTGGTTGCTTTTTCACCAGTTGCAGGATTTTCAACTACAACATTAAATTCACCGTCAGACAAAGTGTTTCTTAAATATGCATAACCATATTCATCTGTTTTTAAATTGTAATCATTACCATTTATCACAATGGTTACCTGCTTGTTTTTCAGTGGATTTGCATTTTTATCCAATAATCTGACTTTAAAATCATACTCACTATTATATGCACGGGTTAAATCTTCAGCAATTATTGATGAAATTGAACTGGAAGGATTTACCTTGATGATTTGTGGTGAACTGGACACTGTTTTTCCAACAACTTCCACCCCAACATTATATTCACCTGCAACGTTTTTTTCAGGTTTGATATTGGCAATTCCCTTATCATCAGTTGTTGCTAAATAAGTTACACCATTAATTGTAAGCTTAACCTCTGCATTTGGCACTGCACGATTATATTCATCTTTAACTTCAACATTTATTGTACCATCATCATTATATGAGTAATCAACAGTAACTTCATCAGTTATTGGAACTTCAGTCTTGTTTACTACAGTTATTGTTGGCTGGGAATTGTCTATTATTTTTCCAGGTACATTAACAATAATAGTATGTTGCCCTTCATCCAAACTTGGTGCTATTGTTGCAATACCATTAATGTCAGTAGTTGCAGTGTAATTTTCACCATCAACTGTTACTGTAACTTCTTTATTGGATACTGCACGGTTATACTCATCAATGATTTTAATATTCAATGATCCGTCATCATTAAATGAATATGATACATTAGCATTTAAATCCTCACCACCGACAATGAATAATGAAGAGGATTGTGTGAAAGTATACCTGTTGGAGTTTGAGTCACGACCGATTAAAACTGCAGTATAATTTCCAACTTTCAGATTAACCAATTCCAACTGATTGTTTCTTAAGTCATATTCCTGTTTGTTCACAAATATTGTGTATTTTGGGTTTAATAAATTATTTGTACCGTCATCAACAGTGACTTTAATAGTTTCGGTTTCACCATAATCTACATCTGAAGTTTGAATTGTTGATTTAACCTCAAAATCAGAATTGATAATGGTTAACATTGAAGCATACTTAGCACTGTAGATATTTGCGCCATATTCGGCAGCATTATCCTTAAATGTACAGTTATCAATGGTTATTGAAGCTGATGAGTCGATGTATAAAACTCCCCCGTAACCTTTTGCTGAACAGTTGGTAAACACTGAGTTTTTAATCACAACATTATATGCATCTTTTTCAACAACTATCACTCCACCGTCACCGGAACCGTACTCATCATGGAACCATAGTTTAGTTCCTGTAGAGGATATTTTATCAAATATACAATTGTCAATCTCAACAGTACTTTCCTTGTCAATGTTTATTACTCCAGCTGAATCCACTGCTTTTGAATTGTAAAAATATGAATCATAGAAATAGACTGTACTTTTTTTAACATAGAACAAACCATTTTTGGCAGAGGAATCACGAACAGTACAGTTATGGATTTCAACATATGCCTCTTTTGCATGAAGTGCACTGCCCTCTTTTGAAACACATCTCTGAATCAGAGAATCATAAACATACAACCTTGAATTCTTATCACTGTATATTGCACCGCCTTTTTTACCGCCATTGCCGTAAAAAGTTGAATCATAAATATAGCAGGTTTGCTTGTTATGAATTGCTCCTCCTTCAGTTCCGATTCCCTGATTTGAAGCAAAATAACAATCTTTAACAGTCAAATATCCATTGTTTACAATTGCACCTTCACCATTATATCCAGTTTTTGGACCGTCAGGATTTCCCTGTTTTTCACCGGTGTATGCATTTATAAATGATAATTTATTTAATGTTACACTGCCATAAGTTGCAAAAAATCCTCCGGCATTATTTGCATCAATAATGGTGCTGCCACTGCCTCTTAATTCAACATTTCCAATATAATCTCCCTTGATATCCTTGTATGTACCATTAGCAAACTGTATGATATCACCGGAACTTGCTTTATCGATTGCACTGCTCCATGATGTTGGATTATCTGGACTTGAACCTGTTCCGGTCCCGTCAGGAGAAATATAAATCGTATTTCCACTACTTAGTTCATCCTGCAGGTCTTCACTTACAATGCTTTCCTCTTCAATTGCCAGGGAATCATCAAAACTTATACCATCATCAGATATTTCATCTGCAGACACTACAGAAAACGATAATATCAATATTAAAGAGAACAAAGCAGTGATTAAAATATTTCTTTTCAATTTCATTTTATCACTTAAAAAAAAGTTGATAAGGGGTTTATAACCCTTTATCTTTTGATTTTAATAGTTTTTTGAATGGTGCTTTTAAGATAAGTTATTTTTATCTTATAACTGCCCACTTTTGTTAAGCCTTTAATTTTAATACTTGCAACACCTTTTTTATTGGTTTTAGCCTTATAGGTTTTACCTTTAATTTTAAAGGTTATTTTTTTACCTTTAACTGCCTTACCATTTATTTTTAATGTTGCAGTATATTTTTTTACTTTGAAACGTTTATACTTTTTATTTTTAGCTTTTAAAACATGTTTTACAACAATATTATTAGCTACTTTAACTCCTTTATATTCAGCAGTAATTGTGTATGTTTTAGGAGTTAAACCTGAAATAATAAATTTAGCATATCCATTTGCATCGGTTTTAACATTAAAAGCCTTACCATTAAGAGTAATAACTACATTTTCACCTGCACCTACAATCTGACCATTATCTGCATATACACGTACTTTATAAGTAGCTTTGCTTGTATAATCCAGTTTGATATTTTGATTTTCAACAATTCTAGCCACGATAGTTGCAGTTTTATTTGCAGTTGCTCCTGTTGCAGGATTTATCATTGAGATTTGATAAGTTCCCTCAACTAAATTAGCATTTAATTTTGCAACACCATATTCATCTGTTTTTACAAAGTAATCATTACCATTGATGATGAAGTTAATTTCCTTTTCAGCTAACGGATTGCCGTTACGGTCATAAAATGTTGCTTTAAAATCATATGCACTGCCCTGTGCCCTGATTGTATTTTCACAAACTATAGTATCATCAATACTGACCTGATTGTTAACTACCTTAACACTTTGTGGAGTGTTGGAGGATACAGTTTTACCATTAACAATAATGATTGATGAATAATCACCTGTTTGTAAATCAACTTTAAATACAACAATTCCCTTATCATTGGTTGAAGAAGAGTAGGTTTTACCTGCTATTGTCAGATTTACTTCAGTATCAGTTACAGCATTTCCATTGCTGTCTGTTATTGTAGCTATGATTGATCCATCATCACCGTATGAATAAATGACATTTACCTCATCTGAAACAATTGGAGAAGCGGATAATACTCTAATTGTCAATGTATTACTTGATTTTAAGTATTCGGAGTCTCCTTTAAATTCAACTGTTGATGAATATGTTCCAGCTGCAATATTATTCAATCCAAACACCGCAACACCATTTGAATTGGTATTTACAGTGAGAGAATATGAGTTGACTGTTAATTTAACTTCCTTATTTGCAATTGTATTGCCGGATTCATCTGTTAAGGTTACATACAATAGTCCCCTTTCACCATAATTATATGACAAATCGTCAGCAGATAATTTAGTTGAAATTAATGTTGTTGTTTTATCCAAAACATTAACTGTTAAAGTACCAGTTGATTTTAAATAAGCGTCATTGCCTGTAAATTCAACACTTCCCTCATAAGTTCCGACATTTAAATTTACATTAAATGTTGCCACACCATTATTATTGGTTTTTTGAGTATCTACATTACCATTAATAGTAAGTTTCAAATCAACATTTGAAACTGCTTTACCATCCATATCAGTTAATGTTACTTTAACAATTCCAGTTTGACCAGTTATGAATTCAACATTAGGAACTGTGATTTTTGTTGCTTTTGCAGGTGCTTTAGTTACAGTTACTGTTGAAATGGCATTTGAATCTTCATATCCTACACCAGAATATGATGATTTAATATCGTATGATCCCGCATTATCAAATATTGTTTCCAATACTGCATAACCATTTGTTACTTTAACGCTCTGTTTAACATTATTAACATCAAATGTAACATAACCGGTGTTTACCAAATTACCTTTTTCATCTTTAACAGTAGCGGTGATTCTAGCAGTTTCACCAGTTTCTGCTTCAACATTGCCTACTGCAAGAGTTGTTTTTAATATTTCACCACTTGATTTTGTAAATGCTTTAATACATGCTACCTGTGAAGCGTATCTGTGTTCAATATCAGGTCTGTCTAATGTGAATGTGTATAAGTCATTCCATGTATTGCCGTTAGTAGAAAAGAATGAAATTCCTTCAGAATAGGTTAATCTTGTTGCTGTAACCACTTCACAAATTGGAATTGATGCTCCACCTTTTTTAGATATTTTAAATTGAATGGTAAATTTATCACCTGAATTCAATTGATACTCTGTTGTTAATGGAATAGTATTATAACCTGCAAATGAATGACCAGTTTGAGTGTGTTTTAATACATCATTAATGTAAACTGATAATTCATAATCAATTGCATCCTCAAAAATAGTTGATGCTGCAGTTAAAATATCATTTCCAATAGCTGTGAAAGTATTTTTATAGTATAATGTTTGATTATTTCCTGTTGGATATAAATAATCAGTCATTCCACCAATATCATATTGATAGTTCCTGTTATATCTTTGAGTATCGTTTAAAATGAATGTGTATGCTACATTCTTTTCTCCTACTTCACACATTACCATATCATAATATGATACATAGAAATATCCTTCATCTCCCCAATCTGTATTCCAACTGTTTTTAACAATCCATGCTCCATCACCAAGATCAGGATAAAACTTTTGAGCAAAATTCTCTTTTGAATAAGTGTCATCCCAACCTACAATTGTTACAGCATGATTTGCGTATGCCCCTTTCAACCATGAAAAATATGCATTGGTATCAGAGTTCCAGTATAAAGGATTGTCGAACTCAGAATACATCAATACACTTACTGCACCATAATCCATTATTGCTTTTTTAATTGCATCATTATCAGTTGCACTTGTACGTGCAGGCAAATAATATACATTTTGAACGTGCATAAATGCATCCATTAAAGTAGATAATGTTGAATAATCATCATATGGGTCATCTTTTTCAAGAACCGGACCTAACCAACTGATTAAGTTACCCCAAGTCATTTCGGAGTGTCCACCATCATTTGTATCCATTTTCCATCCATATGCTGAATACAATTCTATTAAATTTTTAACACTTTCTTCAGATAAATCTATGGACTGACCTGTTGCTTTATAAATACATGACTCCAAAGCGGCAATTCCTGCAAATGCCCAGCAGTTACCTCCACCTTCCTGGTCACGTATTGGTGTTACATAACCTTCTTCACGCAAATCGTAACGAGAAGGCAATACTCCATTATATGAAGAGTTATATTTCATCATCTGATAATCTGAATTATATCCGATATCATAATCATACTTATCCTGATGATAAATTACCTGACCTATTGGAGCAGCACTTTCTCCTAATGTAACATCTTCTAAATCAACTGTTTTTCCATTAGAAAAGATGGTTCCACCATATCTTGTTGCTTTACTTTTATCAAAACTTGATTTTGAAATGGTTATTGCAGTACAATTGTCTTCAAATATTGCTCCACCGTCAAGTGCAGAACTTTTTACAAATTCACAATCATTTATTGATACATTACCATACATCACATAAACTGCTCCACCTTCATATTTGGCAGTGTTATTGTTGAATTTACAATTATCAATAATCAGATTAGAGTTTAGGTTACATATTGCTCCTCCAAAGTCACCATAACCATTTGAAAAATTAGTATTCTTTACAGTTAAATCTGTCACTTTTGAATATATCGCTCCGCCAGCATCTGCACCAGCACGACAATTTTCAAATTCACAATTTTCAATAATTATTGTTCCGCCATCTGTTGCTAGAACTCCACCATAAAGACTTGCAAAACTATCATAGAATTTAGTATTACGGATAATTGTATCTCCATATTTATGATAGATTGATCCACCATAAACAGCGGAATTATTTATAAATAAACAGTCCTCTAATGTCAAATAAGATTTCATTCCATAACCTAAGTAAAAATTTGAACCCGGAGAGTATATTGCTCCTCCAAATGCGTTGTTACGTGTTGGATAATATGAAGCAGTTGTATCTACTGCCACCCCATTTTTAAATACACATCCATATGCTTCAAATCTACCGTTGTTTTGAACGATTGCATTATCAAAAGTTAGATTGTAAGCATAAAATCGTGAATTATCATTAACGATGAAAGCAACAGAACTTGAATTAACACCTTTAAATATTACTCCATCTGTACTTGCACCATAAAATATTACCTGACTAGGATTATCAGAATCTCCATTATTTGAAAATAAGTCACAAGCACCATTTATTTCATAAACTCCATTTGCAAAGTAAGCAGTTACACCATAAGGCAATCTGCCATCAGTAACATATTTGTATGGACGGTCATGTGATCCAACCCCATCTACTGCTGCATTAGCATCAAAGTACATGGTTTGAGCATATATGTCATCGCCCTCACCTACTTCACTATCTTGACTATCGAAAGATGACACTTCCTCAATATCCGATGCGGACTCCACATCATAAGTATCATCTGTGCTTTGAATAATTTCATCAATATTGTTGTCAATATCTGTTAAATTATCATCTGCAGTAGTCTCAGCACTAACTGCTGATACAGACACTAAAAACAATATCAATGTTAAAAATAATATTATTTTTTTAACATTCATATAAAAACCTCAAGTACGAATATATTTTTATTTGAGGTTATTAATAATATTTTGGTAAACCTAAACGTGTTTAAAAAAAAGAAAAAAGAAGATAAATAAATTATCTTCTAACAGTAATTGTTTTTTTGATGGAAGTTTTAAGATATCTGATTGTTGCTTTAAACTTGCCCACTTTTTTCAAGTTTTTAATCTTGAAGGTTGCAACTCCCTTCTTGTTGGTTTTAGCCTTATAGGTTTTTCCTTTTACTTTTAAAGTAATCTTTTTACCTTTTATGGCTTTGCCTGAAGAAGTCTTTAAAGTCACCTTGTACTTTTTAACCTTTTTGGATTTTTTAAACTTGGCATTTTTGGCTTTTAGGATTTGTTTTACAGCAACCTTATTTGATACTTTAACTCCCTTATATTCGGCAGTGATAGTATAAGTTCCAGGCAATAAACCACTGACTTTAAAGCTGACATCACCGTTTTTATCAGTCATTACTGAGTATTTAACATTATTTAATGTTATTATGACTCTTTCATTAGCGCCAACTGCCTGTCCATTATCTGCATATAATCTGATTTTATAATTTGCTGAATAAGAGTAATCAACATTAATATCTCTATTTTGAGTAATCCTATCAACAATTGTTGCTTTTTTGGTTAATGTTTCACCAGAAGCCAAATTCCTGATTTCAATGGAATATGTACCGCTGACAAGACAATTTACTAATTTAGCAACACCAAATTCATCAGTTTTGACAATATGATCATTACCATTGACAATAAAGTTAACTTCACTATCTTTTAATAATTGACCATTTTTGTCATAGAATGTGGCTTTAAAATCATATGGACTGTTAACTGCTCTTTTTAAATCACCAGCTTCGACAGTAGGTCCTGTATAATCTGCACTGCCATTTTGATTATTATTGGTTTCATTACTTATAATTACAATATTGTTTTTAACAATCAATACTGTTGTTTTTGTAATGGATTGGTAATTATTATCTCCTGAGTAACTGATAACGACGCTGTGATTTCCTTCATTTAAACCATCAAGGGTTATTGATGCCTTACCGTTTTCGAGTTCTTTTGTTTGATAATCGTTGCCATCAACATTAACGGTGAATGTTCCGGTAGCACCATCCAAATCTATTGAAAATGTTGGAGAATTTGAATCATCTGCAATACTAATGTTTAATGCTTCATCATCTTTTATGTTTGCTTTTAAAACTTTAAATGAGGTTGCGTTTTTGAATGAAGAATCTGTTTTAGACATTACGTTTGCAGTATAGTTATTTGGAGCTAAAGTAAAAGTTTCACTTCCGACTCCTCCAGACACTTTCACAACTTTTGAATTTTCACCAATAGTTACTATATAATCACCATCAACATCAGATTTGACAATTACTTTTACCTGTGCAGGATATTCAACATCATCAACTGCAATTGTTAATCTTTGAGATACAGGATTAACATTTTCATCCTCAATTGTGAATGTTTTGGTAATGCTTGCATCATTATACCTGTCGTTTCCAGCATAACTAATGGTGTATGAGTAATCCCCATCATTTAAATTATCAAAATCAACAGTTGCAATACCATTATTCAGTATAGCTTCTTTGGAATTTTGACCGTTTAAACTAACAGTTATTTTCTCATTATTAATATCATTCGGTAAGTTAACAGTTATTGTAGCTTTATTATTACTGACAACAACATTTGAGTTAATTGCAGGTGTTGTTTTGGAAATACTTTTTACTGTAAAAGTTGTTGAATTTTTAATGGATGAATCAGTTTTGGATTCTACTGTTGCAGTATATGTTTTTGCAGGTAAAGCAAAATTAACACTTCCGCTTCCTCCGCTTACAGTGACCTCTTTTTGATTACCATCAATTTTTACAATATAAATTCCATCAATATTTGATTTAACAACAGCTGTAACTTCATTTGGATAATTCACATCATCAACATTTATGGATAAAGCCGGTTTGACCACAGGATCAATGTCATCAGAAATTGTTACATGATAAGTAATTGAATTACTGTAAATGTCACCATGCACATCAGATAACCATACCACATACTTATATTGAGCTGTGAATACATAATCACCAGTTTCATTAAGCAGGAATGTACCTCCAATTGTAGTATAGGTTCTATCTGAAGGATTTTGAATTGTAGTTATTGCTTCACCATTGCATAAAATTATTATTTCATTTGTTGCAATATAACCTGATGGAACAGTTACATAATACTGGATTAAAGCATTATACTTATCATTTAATGAAATGACTGAATTATTTGGATAATTTGCATCCCTAATTATTATTTGCATTTCGCCACTAGGCTGAGGATTATCTCCACCATTTCCACCGCTTGTTCCTGTTGTTATAAATGTTAATTCATTACTTTCTGCAGTAATTGTTTTACCATTTACAGTTGCAGTGTAAATAACTTTTAAAGTCCATGTATTATCCTCATCAAATGTGAGATTACCTAAACGATTATAAGAATTAGGAGTAGTTGAACCAATACTTTGACCGTTAATAATCAATTCCAAACTTTCATCACTGAAACCATCACCGGATTTGGTAATAGAATAAGCAATATCACTAACATAATCCCCATTAGAAGTAATAGTAGACTGAGAAGGATAAGCCATATCATAAATAAAAATTGATGCAGAACCATCTTCTGTAGAACTTCCATTACCTCCGCCACTAGTATTTCTGGTGACAAATGTTAAAGTATTACTTGTAGCAGTAACAGTTTTACCATTATATAAAGCAGAATAGACAATCTGCAAAGTCCATTCATTATCTTCAGTAAAAGTCAAATTACCTAAACGATTATAAGAATTAGGAGTAGTTGAACCAATACTTTGACCGTTAATAATCAATTCCAAACTTTCATCACTGAAACCATCACCGGATTTAGTAATAGTATACGCAATATCACTAACATAATCCCCATTAGAAGTAATAGTAGACTGAGAAGGATAAACCATATCATAAATGGAAATTGTAGCAGAACCATCTCCTACAGGAATATCTGATCCTCCACCAGTTACTGTAACTGTGACTGTATCGGATGTTAATGACCATATTCCTGATGCTGTAAATGAACAATAAATGGAATTGCTTCCACTTTGAGCAGCGCTTAATGGTATTGTATAACCAGAAGTCGTTATGATCTTATAGGTTGTTGTTGCAATATTTTTATTATTCAGATAAACTGATACCTGATCACTACCTGATGCCATACTGTAAGTTCCCATTTTAACAGTTACGCTATCAGATTTTGAATAAGATGATTTTTGATTTACAACTGACAGACTAACTCCATCTGCCTGTAAAGCATCATCTGATTCATCAGAAACTGCCAATATTTCATCATTAGTTGATTCAAAATCAATATCAGTTATTTGTAGGTTTTCTTCAATATCCATTACTGTTGAGTTGATATCTTCTAAATTTTCAGCAGATACGCTTCCTAAACAAATAGATATTATACTTATTGTTAAAATCAACATGAAAATTAGCTTCACGCTTTTATTAATTATTTCACCTCCAAGTACACACGCGATATAAAATATTTTATATCAAGTTTATTTATGGAGATTAAAATATATAAATTTAGTTGTACCTAAATAAAACAATTTTAAAAAAAGAAATTGATAAGGCTGGTAACCTTATCGTTTAATTTTAATGGTTTTTTTAATGCTGGTTTTAAGATAACTAATGGTAATCTTATATTTACCGAGTTTGGTTAAATTTTTTATCTTAATAGTAGCAATTCCCTTCTTATTGGTTTTAGCCTTATAGGTTTTACCTTTAATCTTAAATTTGATAATTTTTCCCTTAATGGCCTTACCAGTTGAAGTTTTTAAAGTGGCTGAGTATTTTTTAACCTTAAAACGCTTAAAATTCTTATTTTTTGCTTTTAAGATTTGCTTAACGATGACTGTGTTATGAACACTCACGCCCTTATATTCAGTAGTAATTGAATATGTTTTTGGAGTTAAATCCTTAATCAATAAGCTTGCATAACCGTTGCTGTCAGTTTTTGCTGAATACTCCTTATTATTAATCTTAAACTTGACAATTTCACCTGAACCTACAGGATTACCATTATCCCCATAAACCCTAACTTTAAATATTGAAGAATAAGAGTAGTCTAATGTAACATCATTATTCTCAACAATCCTATCTACAATTGTCATGGTTTTAGTAACATTTTGCCCTGTTGCAGGGTTTTCAATCAATACTGAATAGGTTCCGACCATAAAGTTGTTTTTTAGTTTTCCGACACCATATGAATCAGTTAAAGTAACATATTCATTTCCATTAACAATGAATGTGACCTGCTTATTTACAAGCAGGTTGCCGTATTGGTCTGTGAATGTTGCCTGGAAATCATTTCCACTGAAATATGCTCTAACCATGTTTTCTGCATTAATGGTTGATTCAACATTATTTTTTACATTAACAGTTAAGGAACCGTCAAAAGAAGCTGATTTGAACTTATCATTTTCATTAAAGTAAACCCTATAATCATAAACTCCATTTTCAAGATTATTCATTTCAAATACTGCTTTACCATTAACAATTTGTTTTGATAAATCCTGATGATTAAATGTCAGATAGACCTCACCATCTACGTTATTGTCAAGTTCAACGTTAATTACAGCTGAATTTTTATTTATAACATGACTGACCTTTAATCCTGGATCTGCTTTTTGATTAACTGTTAATGATTTTTTTACATCTCCTGATTTATAATTCACGTCTCCTTCAAATATTACAGTATAATTATATACATTATTTTCCAGATTATTGATTTTAAATGAGGTTTTTCCATTGACTGGTGTTTTAACAAATACCAATGAATCAAAATTAAGTGTTACACTACCAGTCACATCAACTGGCAATTCCACATTAATTAAAATAGAGCTACCCATTAATGAATCAGTTACTGTTAAGTTCACTTGTTTTTTGGCTTTTTCAAGTACTTCAATTGAATCAGATACTGATTGTGAATTATATTTTGAATTGCCCTCAAAGCTTACTGTATAATCATATTTGCCTAAAGTCAATCCGTTAACTGTGAAATTAACTTCACCGTTTGAGGCTTTAGACTTAATGCTTTGTGAATTAATTGTTAAGACCAATTCATCTCCAATATCTTTAGGCAGATATACTTTAATAACGGCAGTTTCTCCTTCAACAATATCGTCATCAAGAATTGTTAATGCAGGAGTGATTTTTTTGACATTGAAGGTTTTTTGAGCTGTTGTAACTGAATAATAATCATCACCATCAAATGTTGCAGATGCAATATATGATTTTGCATTTAAATCATTATTGATTAATGCTGTTCCTTCACCATTTTCAACATTGATTTGATGCTTTTCACCATTTATAACCACATTTACTGTTCCTGTAATGTTATTGGACAGTATTGCCTTAACGGTTATTTTTTCTGCGACATTTACATCATTAATTTCCAATTTAAGTGTTGGAGTTAGTTTTGATACAGTTACTGTTTTTGTTAAAGACACTGTATTGAAGTCATCTGTTGATGTTGTCTGCACTTTAATTGTATAATCATTTGGTGATAACTTAGATACGCTGAATTCATTTTTATCATAATTTTTACCATTTATTTCAACATTAAAAGGTATTGTGATAATCTGACCAATTGCATTTGTTAAAGTTATCTTAACTTCCAAATCACTGCCATATTGAATATTATCTGATTCAATAATAATTATTGGATTTTCTTTAGGTAAAGTGACTGTTTGAGATATGCTTGAAGTGTTATAATACTGATTTGGCAAATAATTTACATTAATTGTGTGAGTTCCATGTTTTAAATAGGTGTCCAATACTGCTTTTGAATTAGATACTTTTATTGTCTGTTTAACTCCATCGATAATTATTTCAACTTCACCTGTGTTAATGTTTCCATTTCTTTGGTCTTTAATGCCTACAACAACATTTGTTGAATTAACAGATAATATTTCGCAAGTTGTGTTTAAAAATTCCTTAAGACCTTCTTTTGTAAACGCCTTAATACATGCTACCTGATTGTAATAGTTGTGTCCTGATTCACCGCTTCCAAATGAGGCAGTGTATCCGTAAAAATCAGTCCAGGTCACACCATCGGTACTGAAGAATGACACTCCAGGCTGGAAATACTCCTTAACCATAGTGTATGCCGCACCATATTCAGAAATCGGAATGTCTGCTGTGCTTGTACATTCAATCTTTAATGATATTGTGAACTTATCCCCTAATTTTAATGGTATTTCCTCATTTAAGTTTATAGTCCAGTAACCAGCATCGGATTTGCCTGTTTGGGTTAATTTAAGCTCATCATTTACAAATATCTGTGCCTGCCAGTTTGTCACTTTTCTGAAGTATGTTGAAAATGCTGAGAGAATATCATTTCCTGTTGATGTGAATGTATTCTTATACCACATTACCTTATTATAGGTCGGTGTCAGGAAATAATCGGTAAATGCAGCATCATACTGGTAATTTTTGTTGAATTTGACTGTATCATTGAATACCACAGCAAAGGAATTATATGATTCATCATATACCTTGAACAATGATTTATCATAATATGATACATAGTAGTATCCGCCGTCTCCCCTGTGTGAGCCGTAGCTGTTTTTAATTATCCATGCACCTTTGCCCGGAGCTCCGGAGATTGTCTTTGTATCATCCCATCCAACTACACTGATTGCATGGTTTCTTCCGGAGTCTCCACTGTAATAATAATTATTGCCACTCAAATAACTGCTTGACCAGTATATTTCAGAACATACTGCTCCATAATCCATTATAGCTTTTTTAATGGCATTATTATCTGTGAATGAAGTTCTCTGTAAAAATAAAATATTTTGAACATGAACAGCACTGTTAATAATCGGTGCTATTACATCCCAATCATCTGTCGGATCAAGTGATGCAAGAACAGGTCCTGCCCAGCTGGTCAGATAACCATATACAAACGGATACATTCCACCGTTGTTGGTTTCATATCTCCAGCCGATATCAGAATAAATGTTTGCAAGATTTTTCAGGTTTCCTTCAGATAAGATAACTTTTTTACCGGTTGCCTTAAGAATTGCTGATTCAAGTGTTGCCATTGTTGCAAATGCCCAGCAGTTTCCGCTTCTTCCCTGATCTTTTACAGGTGTGACCTGATTCAATGTTCTTAAATCATATTTTTGCGGCAGTGACCCCTCATAGTCTGATTTGTATTGAATCATTTCATAATCATCGCTTCCAAGGTCTAATTCAATTCTATCGGTTTCATATAAATCATTATACTCATTAGCAGTATTTGATATATATGTAGGATTTGTAATTTTATTCACTTTATTTGTGAATGCAAATATTGCACCTGCTGATGCATTAGCTTTATTTTTTTCAAAGATTCCACCGTTTACTTCAAAGTTTGTTAAATTATCTGCATAGATTGCTCCTCCATGATAAGCTGAATTTTCTAAAAAATCAGAACTTTTAACAGTTAATGATCCATACATTGAAAATACAGCTCCACCAATCCAATTTGCCCTGTTTGAACTGAAATTGGAACCAGTTACAGTAACCGGTGATATTAAGGAAGCTATAGCTCCACCTATTGCAGCATTACAGTTATTGAACTTGGTGTTTTGTATGGATGCTGAAGTAACATTAAACAGATATATTGCACCTCCGGCATCATACATTGAATAATCATTTATAAATTCACAGCCGTTAACTGTTAGAGTAACGCCGTTTAAAGCTGCAATGGCACCTCCACCATTTTCAGCATGATTGTTTTCAAATTTGGAATTAGTAACAGTTATTGTTCCTTTTTCGGAATATATCGCTCCACCATAGGCAGCATAATTGTTTCTGAATATGCAATTGGTAAAAGTCATTGTCTGAGTGGAAGATGATCCTCCTCCAAAAATGCTTCCCCAATCAAGACCGGTTGATGCAGCCTGTTTGATTGCTCCTCCATAGGAGTTTCCATATTTATAATTGTCATCTTCTGTTTCTTCAACTGCAACACCGCTGTCAAAAATAGTGTCTGTTGCAGTTAAGGTTCCACCGGATGTCTGAATGCTTCCGCCTTTAAGAGTGATACCATTGAATGTGATTGAATTGCTTGTTTTGATAAAAGTATCACTGCCCATGTATTGCAGAATGGTGGTGTCCTTGTTTTTGCCTATGAAACTCATCCCTTCATAAGAAGTATATGAAGATAAACTGCTGCTAATCCTGTATGTTCCGGGTGCAAAATGATTGGTTGTACCCAGATTGGAAGAAGTCACAGTATTATATGGTTTTGATTGTGTTCCATCTCCATTTGATGTTGCAGATGCATCAAAATATACATCGCCAGCTCCTAAAATTTCATCATCATCACTAATCGTCAAAGTATCATTAACTACTTCAATTTCTCCGATAACTTCAGCAGTAGCGTTATCACTAGCAAAGCTAACCGGAACAGCAATGATTAATAAAAATAATAGGAATAAAATAAATCTATTCTTATTAATCAATATTTCACCTCAAGTACGTACGAAATATATTTTTGATTCAACTACAATATAAAAGTTTAGTTTAACCTAAATCGAATTATTATATACTAAAAAATATAAATATAATTCCAATGAAACTTGAAGAAATAACCAATCCGGAACTGAAAAACTACATAAACCTTGTCTATATGCAGGGTGAAAACAACAATCAGGAAGCTATTTTAAAATTGGAACAGGAAATTAAAGATTACATCCTCGAAAATCCTCTTATCATATCAGTTGAGGATTCAAAACCTGTCAAAATCCCATACGGCAACCATGATGAATATGTCGTGCCTGTGTTTACAGACAATCGTGAATACACCCTCGGAATGCAGTACTTTTCCCTAAACGTGATGGATGAGAATAAGGAATACATTATTGAAAAATTAGATTATTTTAAAAATTTAAAAGATGATCCTAAATTCTTAGGATATCTTGTAAACATTAGTAGCGTAAGCTATATTATAAACACTAGCTTACTCTAAAAACTCTTTTTTAATATCTTCAACTATCTCTTTGAACCTTTTGGATACTTCATCTTCAGGATCAAGTACTGAAATGGTTGCATCTTTATTTGGTGAGTTGGAAACACTTTCTTTGATAGGCAAATCACCAAGGTAGGTTATCTCCATTTCATCAGCGAATTTCTGACCGTTTCCTTCACCGAAAATGTGCAGTTTTTCATCACAGTGAGGACAAATATAGTAAGCCATATTTTCAATAAGACCGATATTGTCTATATTCATCATTTCAACCATTTTAACACATTTAAGCACATCTTCCTGTGAAACAACGTTTGGTGTGGTAACCATCAATACCAAATCGGTTTCAGGAATTGTCTGAAGTACTGTTAATGGTTCATCCCCAGTGCCCGGCGGGTTATCGATGACCAGAAAGTCAAGTTTTCCCCAATGACAATCGGAAACCAACTGTTTGATTGCACCGGTTTTTTGAGGTCCTCTCCAGATGATTGGCCTGTCAAGACTGTCTATTAAAAATGCCATTGACATTACTTTTAAACCGCTTGTAGTTTCAACCGGGAAAATTGAGTGTTGATATTCTTTTCTCTTCTCTTCTATGAATTCACGTTGTTTTTCATCAGGTAAACTTGTGTCTAAATCTTTTTCAACAATATTTTTAAATGCATCAAACTGATATTGGTTGAATTGTTCCTCAAGCATATCTATACCAAGCATTTTAGGAATGTTTGGTCCGTGAATATCTGCATCCAGGATACCTGTATTATAACCCATTGCCTGCAGGGTTTCTGCAATGTTTGCTGCTACAGTGGACTTTCCAACTCCCCCTTTTCCACTCATTACAACTATTTTATGTTTGATTTGACTAAGATTTTTAGCTAATCTTATTTCCTGTTGCATCATCTGCATTTGCTGTTCAGGAGTCATCTGACCCCCGTGACCATGATGTCCGTGACCGTGACCATGTTCTGGCATAATTATCATCTCCAAAATAATTTATTTAACTGAATTTTTTGCTTACTTCTTCTACAGCAAGGATTAACGGATCTGTTACCATTGATACTGGTGGTGCATAAGCAAATTCCATATTACTTAAATCAAAACAGGTTAAACCTTCAGTAATGGCTAATGTCATTGTATCGATTCTTTCAGCTACACGTTCTTCTGCTATGATTTGACAACCAATAATGGTTCCGTTTCCATCACAAATAACTTTAATGTCCATTGGCTTTGCATTAGGATAGTAACGTGCTCTTGTAAGTGCCTGTACTTTCTGTACAACCGGTCTGATACGGTTTTGTTGAGCAAATCCTGTAGTGTATCCCACAGCACCGAATTCGAGTTTACCTACTTTGGAAACCATAGAATTTAAAACAGGGTTGAATTTGGATTTTTTACCACAGATTGTACGTGCTAATGTTTTTGATTCACGTACAGCAGTAGTACCTAATTGGGAAATAGTATTTGAACCTAAAATTAAGTCTTTTGATTCTACACAGTCCCCTACTGCATATACATCTTCTACTGATGTTTCCATTCTGTCATTTACAAGTATTGCCCATCTTCCGATTTCACAACCTGCCATTTGTGCCAAGTCAAGTTCTGCACGAACACCTGTTGCCATAATTACCATATCTGCATCATACAAGTCCTCATCACCGAAACATGCTTTTTCGACTTTACCATCACCGATTAATTTGGTGATTGGTTTTCCTAAAACAACTTGTATTCCTTCCATTTCAAGATATTTAACCAGAATATCTGACATGTCTTTATCAAGTGATCTTGGAACAATTTGAGGTAACATTTCACTTAAAATAACATTCAATCCCTGTTTTTTAAGTGCAAATGCAATTTCAATACCAATTAAACCTGCACCAGTTACAATTGCACTTTTAGCATCTTTCATTGCTTCCTGTACACGAATACCATCTTCAATGTTTCTGATTCTGAATACTCCATCCAAATCCACTCCCTGCATTGGAGGTACAAATGGATTTCCGCCGGTTGCAAGAACCAATTTATCATAATCAAGGACAGTTTCCTTACCCTCTTTCACGTAAGTTACTGTTTTTTTATCTGAATCAACTGCAGTTACTTCCGCTTCAATGATTACATCAATATTTTTCTGTTTATAATCTTCAGGAGTTCTCATTACAATATCATCAAAAGATTCAATTGTACCGGACAATACATAAGGTATTGCACATGGTGAGTATGCTACTTTATTATCTCTTGTGATAACTGTTATTTCAATTTCTTTATCAAGTTTACGTATATTTGAAGCTGTTGAGATTCCTCCAGCTCCGCCACCTACAATTACTACTTTCATTATAACAAAACCATTTATGATTTATACAAACTAATATTTATTAAAAAAGATATAAATAGATTAAGGTTATTATAATGAGAGAAATTGAATTTGATTTACAAAACAATCCCTTCATTAATTTTCACTCATCACGATATACAATGTCAGCAAGAATTAATGTGGAGAAAATGTGGAACTGGTGCCATGAAAACGACAAGTCATTTTTTATCATGAGTCTGGGGTCCCTTATGAATGCAGTCAATAGTGTTGATGAGTTTAAAAGAAGAATAATTGATGGAAAAGTAATTGAGTATGATTATCTTGATGGAACCACCCCAATCATGAATGAAAAAGCAAAAATATATAGGGAAATGCGTGTTAAAACACCACAGGAATTCGATGATATTTTTAAATGGCATGATTACGTTAAAAAACTATCACAGGATATTTTAAATGGTAAAAATGAAGGTTTTACATTGGAGATGGAAAAAAGGGATGTTGAAAACATTGCCAACTTCTCATGCATTCCATGGGTTGATTTTGACTCAATAACCTCCGCGATAGTTACTGGTAGTCAGATACAGCCATTAATCACTTGGGGAAAAGTCAATGACGATTATGAAATGACTGTATCAATTACCGTGAATCATATTTTTGTAAATGGTCGGGAACTTGGATACTTTTAT
Source organism: Methanobrevibacter sp. (assembly GCF_017468685.1). Lineage (NCBI taxonomy): Archaea > Methanobacteriati > Methanobacteriota > Methanobacteria > Methanobacteriales > Methanobacteriaceae > Methanobrevibacter > Methanobrevibacter sp. The sequence continues at coordinate 14,915 of NZ_JAFUHT010000077.1, read as the reverse complement.
GAAAGGGCACAAAAGGAATTCAATTCATACGATTAATTTTCATATAGAAGATTTAATCACTTTTTGATTCAATATCTGTTGCTTCAAGTTTCATTATAACCGGCCTTAAACCGTCATTGCATGAAACGATTGCAACTCCCGGCTTTTCAATCCAGTCATGATAATACCACACCTCTTCTACCCCATGGGCTAAGGCAAAAACATACTGATAGACTGCTTTCCAAGCCTCGTCACAAAATCCTTCAGGCTTGGCATAATCAGCGTAATAGATTTCACCTTCATTCATCAAAGGACAGACTGAAAGTCCCTCAACACCATATTCACGAGCAAGATCTTCCTGCAGAGTTGTCTTAAGAACAGTTATCTTTACTTTTTTCATGTTATCATCTCAAAAATAAACCAAGTTAATAGTAATTAAATGTATAATTTTTATGATATATATTTTTAAAAAAAGTTATATATTCTAAAAATATAATTTTCATTATGTCATCTAAAAGAAATTTTGCAATAGGAATATTCAATTCTGACAAAATTACCCAAATCAACAGCATCATAACAGATTATGGAGAAATTACTACAAAATCATCTTCACATATGCTTTTCAACACAGTACCCGTCAATGATAATGATATCACAGAAGACCTTACATTTTTTACATTGAAATCAGAAGATGACGACGGTTTAAACAGTAAATTGGATGAACTGATTGAAAAAATAAATCAGTTAAACACCGAGTAATCATTAATGGATTCCAACACTGAGGAAATGATTGTGTCAGTTAAATATGTTGGTGCAGTTGACATCAAATTTGACCAGATTGAAAGCATTAAAGAAGGCACTTATGAAAAAATTGATGAACTGAAACGATTGAAAAGTGAATACGGAATGTGTAAAGGATATAAACCTAGCTTCCGCCCAGTAGAACAAACATCAATTGAAAACAATAATGTTAAAAAAGAGACAATATATGTATTCTGCAATTCAAAAGAAAATCTGGAGCAATTAAAGGAACTGTTAACCAACAAGGTTAAAGAAATCGATTCCAAGCTGGAACTTGACTTCAGATTATTTACATGAATATTTTTAAAAAAAAGTTATGTAGATGCATAGCATCTACTTAAATCTATTTTTAATTATCTTTTCACTTTCACAGTGACTTTTTTGGTTACTTTACCATAACTTGCCTGATATTTGACTTTTTTACCCACTTTCAGTTTCTTTAAAACCTTTTTTGCAATGGTTATTTTTGCAACACCTTTTTTATTGGTTAATGCACTGTATTTTTTACCATTGAACTTGAATATAATTCTTTTACCTTTAACGGCCTTTTTATTGATTTTTAAAGTTGCTGTTAAAACCAGTTTTTTAGCGGATCTTTTAACCTTAACCTTTTTAAGGGTTAATTTGACTGAATCAGCTTTTTTATCTGGAGTTTTCCTGTATTCATTATTATTAATATTATCATTAATATTAACTGGTTTTTCCTTTACATTCACATAAAACAGATTATAGAATGCATTACTCTGACCTGAGGATTCTTCTCCATATATGACTATCCTATGTTTTCCAGGATTTAAGTTGGATATTATTTCATTAAATGAGTTTGTATATATTTTTGCAGATACAATCCACTCATCAGTAAGAAGAACATAAAGACCTTCTTTTCCATAACCTTCAACAGTTATTTGACCGCCATATTCGATCTCAGTAGAACTCAGATTTATCCGGATATTTTCATTATTCTCCAAAACAATTGTTTCAAATGTTTTATTGTACTTAAAATCTGGAGAATCAAATTTGAAAAAGAAGTTATATGTGCCTATTTCCAATTTTGGAACTAATATCGTCACTATACCCTCTACCGCATTTTCCTGTTTAATCAGGTCTCCAACAGTCCCTTTATTATCATTATATTCATACAAATATCCTGTACCTGTGTATGACTTCGGCATTAAAAATGAAATATAATAATCCTGATTAAGTGAAATAAAATCATAGCTTAACATCAGTTCTTCCACAGTGAAATCAATTTTTCTTGTTTTATTTCCTACCTTAATCTCAAAACTGTAGTTTCCCAAATCCAGATTTGCTGATGGAATGGTGAAATACCCTTCCCCGTTTGAAAAATCAACATCATATGTTTTGCCTAAAAAGACATATGATATTTTTTCAGTTGAATTTTTATTCATTCTTACTTTGAATTTTAAGTCATACTGGGCAAAACTCATTAAATCATCATCAATTTCTCCCCAACCCAAAAATTGCCAACAGTAAATATCAAAATCTTTTATAATAGTTTCCTTTTGAGCGATTATCGGAGTTTGACCTTCAGGCGTAAACTGTACTTTTAAAAGAATATTGCCTGTCGGCAAATCACCTGCATCACTTCTGTATAATGTAAAACAATCATTGGACGGAATTGTAACATCTGCATTAAAATACTCTTTATCATTATGTGAAACAATCAGATTTCCGGTAACATTTTCATTTTCCCAATTATGAATTGTTACAATATCTCCACAATCATCAAATCCAATTTCATCATTAATTTCAATGTTATTTTCGGTAATGGCTAAATTTTCATCTTCACTGTCAGTTGAGATGATTTCATCTGTCGGTGTTTGCTCTATAATATCTTCTTCTGCCGGACACGTCGTTAATTCATCATCACTTATATCCCCGGATGCACAAACTGCACCTATCGTCACAATAGTTAGTATCAAACTAACTAAAATTAAATTTTTTATTTTCATTTTGACCACTTTTTATTTTGAATTATATTCATTTGAATATATTATTATTCTATATTATATAATATATATAATTTTACTTTTTTATGGTATGACTGGATAATTATTTTTTAAAAAAATGAATTAAAAAGTATAAAAATTTAAAAAAGTAATTCAAATATTCATTAAAATTTAGGTTAATAAAAAATATAATATACCATATAATTTCCCAATTAATGTTCAATTAAAAATATTATAGTCTTGAAATATGATTCAATTTCAATACAAAAATTTAACAAATAAATTCACAATAATAATTAAATTATTTTTTAACAGTAATCTTAACTGTTTTTGTTAAAGCGTTATAATATCCATTTCCAGAATATTTGATCTGTGCTTTATATGTTCCTTTTTTGGTTAATTTCTTAATTTTAAAGGTTGCTTTACCTTTAGAATTTGTTTTAGCAGAATAAGTTTTCTTATTGATTTTTAATGTAACCTGAGTATTTTTCAATACCTTATAAACATTATTTTTTAATATAATAGAATATTTTTTGGTTTTCACTTTTGATTTATAAGTCATTTTAGAAGCTATCATTATCGGATTTGCTTTTTTAATAGTGACCTTTGCAGTTGCAGTTGATGAAAAGTAGATATTGCTTCCTGCATAAGTTATTATTGCATTATATACATTTGGAGCCAAACCAACTGTTGACATTAATACCTGCCCATTATTATTTGTCCAATAGGTTTTACTAACGCCGTTAATCTTTATTGAAACAGGAGTGTTTTTAAGAATTACACCTTTTGAATCATGCAAATTAACAATTAATGGATTGTTAATATCATATGTTGCAGTTACACCAACAACATAAATGAATGATGATGTTTTAATTGTAATATGAGAACTTACAGGATCAGCCACATAATTTTCATCATTTAAACGAACAACCGCAGTATATTCACCTAACCCCAAATCTACAAAACAAGAATAACCACTTAAGCATGAATCTGTTTCAACAAGATTATTATGACTGTCATAAATGTCAATAATGGTTTTAATACCTTTAACCTGAGTATTAAGAGAATCTGACAGTTTTACATTAAGTTCTCCACCAAAACCATATATTGCTTCAAAACCTGAAAGAGACAATTTGTATTTTGGCAGATTACCTGCAAGATTACAGTTAACAATAGATGCCTGATAGTTTGCACCACCGGAAATAATAGCTATGTTGTCTGTAAAGTTACAGTTTGATGCTGAACAATCTCCTGCAATTGCTCCTCCAAAATTAGCCTGATTATCCTCAAAATCACATTGTATTGCAGAACCTCCATACATTGCACCACCAGTTTTAGCAGAATTTCCCTCAAAACTACATAAAAATGCTGAAGTGGATAATAATGCACCTCCATTTTCACTTGCCGAATTTCTTTCAAAAGTTGAACTCCTAGTAGAACCTAAAGATATTGCTCCTCCATTTTTTGCAGAATTGGAGATGAATTTACATGATTCAGAAGATACATGATATAATGCTCCACCTTCATTTGCATTATTGCTTACAAAAATACACATTTCAGCAGAGTTATCATACATTGCTCCTCCCTGATAAGCAGAATTACCAGTGAAATTACAGTATTTTGCATATACATTACAAAGCGCACCACCATAATTATCTGCATTATTATAATTGAAAACACAGTTTATAGCAGATCCACCTTCCATTGCACCAGCAATAATCGCATGATTATTGATAAAAGTACAGTTTTCTGCTTTACTATCCCTCATTGCTCCAGCTTCATTTAATGCATAATTTTCCCTGAAAATACAGTATTCTGCTTCACCTTTTAATGCACCGACATTATAAGCAGAATTTTCAATAAAAATACAATTTTTAGCATAGAACTCGCCGGCACCATATGAATTTTTAGCCTGATTTCTAATATAAGTACAGTTTAGTGCAGATCCACCACTCATTGCACCACAAACAGAATTTGCATAATTGGAATTAAAAACAGAATATTCAGCATAAGAATTGAATAATGCTCCTCCATCATTTGCAACATTAGAAATAAAAGTGGAATGTTGAGATACACCATTGTAAATTGCTCCTCCACGACTTGCAGAATTACTTTCAAATTTACAATTGCTAGCTGTACCTCCATACATTGCACCACCATTTAATGTTGCCTTATTATTTGTAAAATTACATGAAATTAGTCCTGGATTAAACTGACTATTGATTGCAGCACCATTATCCGCATTAGCGTTAATGAAACTAATATTACTTATAAAGACATCTGATGCAGTGATATTAAATATTCTGGCAACACCCGCACCATCAATAGTATGCCCATTACCTATAATATTCACTGAACGATTAATTACAATTCCACTCTTGAAATTATTGTCAATGTTTAAATCGAATTTATAATCTTCATTTAATGTAACACTTGATTCATTATTGGAATTTATTTTATAATTTAAACTAGAAAAAGAGAAGTAATTAACTTCTAGTTGATTATCAAGATTGTCAGGATAAGAAATAATTTCTGAAGTATTTGTTAAATTTTCATTTGCAAATACCACTGATGATGAAAAAAAACATGCAATAATTATCATCAATAGTAAAATTTTTTTATTTAACAAAACCTCAACTCCAAAAAATATTATTCTAATGTATTTATTATGTTTAAAATAATATTTAAAGTTAGGCACAAAATTGAATCATTATTTACAAGAAAAACTAATTTCATCAATGATTTTTTGCAGATATTTCTTTTTAAGGACAAATTCACGTTTATTTGCTAATATGTCACTATGAGGTTGAGGCACTTTTTCATTTAGTCTTGAAGCACCAAGATATTTAGTATCTCCTTCAGTTAGTTTATGAGCCAATCCATTATCTATTGCTTTTTTAATGATATAATAATCATTAAAAAGAATATCAAAGTCATTGCTTAAATAATATATCTCCAAATCAGTAATAATATCCATATTATACCATACTATTAAAATCGCTTCTTTTTTAAATAATTGAGAAAATGAGATTAAATCATAATAGTCCATATCTGCTAATTTGTACTTGGATGATGGATATCTTTTTCCACAGTGCTTTGTATCATATTCAAGGAGAGCTATAAAAAAAGTTTTTGATTCATTTAAATCAACTTCATTAATGTTTTTACCTATGAGCTGTTCAAATGAATCCATGTAAATCTAATCTTTATCGAGTGCTGGAATTCCAGTGATTCTCAGACCGCCATAATGGGATTTGTATTTGATGTTCAATCCAATTAATAATGGAGTGATTTTTTCAATGATTCGGGATTTTTCTAAAATTCCGCAGTCAATAGTTTTAATTCCAGGTATTTTATCAATGATTTCAGCGGCAGTTGCCTTAGCATCATTGTCATCCCCTGCTATAAGACAGTCACAGTCTATTTCTTCAGGGATATTAGCCAAGTGTGAATTTGAAATGTTACAGAATGCACAGATTACTTTTGCACCGGTTCCTTCCAATATTTTAGCTGTTCTTTCAGCAGCAGATCCTTCCATAAGGTCAATGAACCTGAACGGTTTTCCACCGATTGCAGTTTCAAGTGGTACTGTCGCATCCATTACAATTTTATCTTTACAGAACTCTTTTATTCCTTCAATTGTTGGTTTTTGAGCAGCCAATGGCACTGTAATAATCAGCACATCACCGTTTTTGGCGGCATCTTCATTTGCCATTCCAACCATATTGGACAAGTCATAATCAGCAAGTTCCTCTTTTGCTTTTGCAACTACATCCAATGCTTTTTCTTCTTTTCTTGAACCGACTATTACATCCACTCCTGCAATAGCCAATCTTTCTGCGATACCTAATCCCTGTGGACCTGTTCCGCCAATTATACTTACTTTCATATTATCACCTATTTTCTCTCATATAATAATCCGCCAACGAATATCAAGTATTCCGGAAGCTTGCCGTCTTTAGCATATTGTATTTTATAACCGAATATGTCTTCAACTGTTCTGTCAACATCTGCACCCAGCGCTTCCAGAGGATAGCGCATCTTAAACGGCATTTTGCATGGCATTCCAAATTCTCTGGTGCATTTCATGCATAATGCGCATTTTCCCAAAAACAGCCCTTGTGAATCTTCATTTTCCAATACGTAAATGTCATTCATCAATCGAGTCTTGAACCTTTCAAATCTTTTGAGGACATAATCAAGTTCTGTGTCTGTAAACTCTGATTCCAGTTCCTCTTTGGAAAATTCGATTTTGAAAGCTATGAGTTTGAGTTTGTTGAATGATTTCCATAACTCATCAACATCAAAGTCAAATGGAGGATAGCTCCAATTGTATCCGAGCATTTCCTGCTCTTCAATGCAGAGCTTTGAAAACTTTTCAAAATCAACATACTTTTCATAGTACTCGTCGACATCAACATCTGCAGTGAGTTTTTTAATCTCAGACATAATTAATACTCTAAAAATTGAATATAATAAAACTTTCTATAAAATTTATCCATCAATGGCGCGATTAATCTTGATTTTTTTAGAATTATAACCTGCTGCCTTATTAACATTTATTAGTGATTGCCTTAAAGTTGAAACTATTGCATTTAGAAGCTCTTCATCAAAATCAATTGTGGTTTCTCCTTTAAATTCACAGTATTTAGAGATTTTATTATCTTCAAGATAATTGATAAAATCGGTCCAATCATAATCAATTTCTTCTAAAAGAGTCTTTACATCAATTAATTTATCATTCAGCTCAACTGCCTTTTTGAATGTATACTTTTCAATTGACGTATAGTCTGATAAATCCTCATTTTCAAAATCATATAATGTCTTATCCATTCTATCACTTTTCGCCTTAAAATCAATATTATCTTTAAATCTTGGAATATATTAAAGTTATGTGTTAAACTAAAAATTGATTAAAACGTGTAAAATTATAATAAAACAACAATATTGCTTTAAAATCATATATAAAAATTTATTAACTACTTAAATCAATTATAATTTGTAATTAAATTTTAATTTAAAAAAAGATGTGTTTTTATGAAACGTAAAATCCATAAAATATATGATATAATTTTAAAAATTATAATGGCTGCATATGCCTATGAATTTTTAAAACTGATTGGTGAGGAAAGACAGATCAAAAAAGTGCTAAAAACAGAATTTGTAACAAAAAAAGGTAGGAATTTATATCTGGACTTTTTATGTATGCTGGAAGATGATACATTATTAAATATTGAATTTCAGTTTAAACCTACAACTTCTAATGATTTAAACAGGTTTTTTAATTATAACATACTTTCCCAAACAACCTATGACAGCCTTTGTGAAACTGTCGTAGTAAGTTTTAGAACTCAAAAACTAGGAGTTAAACAAATAAAAATCGGTAAAACAAAAAGCACTCACCCTGATTTCAAATATTTAGGAGATATTAACTTCAAAAAAACTTTAAATAACATTAGAAACAAAATCAAAAATAACTCCAAATTAGATAATATCGATGAGATATTATTGATGTTAATGTGTCTTGTTCCTAAAAATCACAACAAAGCAGAAATTCTTACTGAAATTTGTAGGATGCTTAAAAAAGAACATTTGTTTGATTTGGAAAAAATTGACACATTTAAAGCAGTTATGAGCTTAGAAATTGAAAATTTGATTACTCGTGAAGAAAGAGAAAAACTTAAAGGAAAGATTCAAATGACTCCCGAAGCACAAGAAATTATGAGCAAAGCAATCAGCGAAGTAGGAAGAAAATACGAATACCTAGAAAAACAAGATTTAATAAATAAAGGAAAAAAAGAAGGAATAAAAGAAGGTAAAAAAGAAGGAAAAAAAGAGGCAAGTGAAAGCATTGCCAAAAATCTCAAAAACATCCTACCAGATGAAGAAATATCAAAACACACTGGCCTCGATTTAAAAACAATCAGCCAATTATAAGTTAATAATCATCTGACTACATCTTGTATGAATAAAAAGAAAAACTTAAAGAAAAGATTCAAATGAACCCGGAAACACAAAGAATCATAATTCAATCAATCGAAGAAGTGGGAAGAAAATACGAATACCTAGAAAAACAAGATTTAATAAATGAAGCAATAAAAGAAGGAAAAAAAGAGGCAAGTGAAAGCATTGCCAAAAATCTCAAAAACATCCTACCGGATGAAGAAATATCAAAACACACTGGCCTCGATTTAAAAACAATCAGACAACTATGATCTGACAATATACTGACCAGGATTTATGAAATCATCCACAAATTCCAAATCAACCTCATCAATATCTATAATCTCATAGGTCTCAATGATATTCTTTTTAAGATTTTTTCCAACTTTTATAAGGCCAATATGATTTTCTGTAAATATATGATTTATCAAATCGACGGCATTTGTAAATTCCCTTTTTTGGGTATGCACTAAAAAGTCATCTTCAATGTAGCAGTTTTCACGTCCATATTTTGCAACAAAATTCTCACAGGCTCTGGTAATGAATACTTTAGGCCCCTTGTTGACTTTTACATTATTTAATTTTGAAGATGCCATTTCAAGTAATATTATGCAGTTTTTTATCTCATCACTCCAATAATCCGCCTTGAAAACATTGAACTCTTCATGGTTCAGTTTATTTTCAAGCGCCTCACAGGTCTTTTTCAGCTGAGGGTGAAGAGTGTCAAGTGGAATGTCAGGAATATCAAATCTAAGTGCAATTAAATCACTGTTTCTTTGGTGAAGTTCATCTAAAATATCAGTTTTATTTAAATTTTTATTCAATGGGTAAAAATAATCCTTTTTGTTATCTGAGAATATATAGTTACGGGCAGATTGTATGAATTCTGCCATCTTATTCAATCTTAAAGCTGCACCTACATTTCTATTCTTATCGGTTGGATCGATAACTATCAATGGATCCTTGAAGTTATGTGCAGTGCCATAATTTTCCAAATCAATTGCATGACCATATTTCCAGTTGATTGCATTTTTTAAAGTATTTTCAAAATTATCGTAATAAATGATAAGCAATTCACATAAATAACCTGCAAATCCACCAACCTTAAATTCAGAACCATATGTTCCAGTCATAGCCATGAACCTTTTTAAAAGAAGAACCTCATCTTCCTGTGATTTGTCGAGATGGGCTTTAACGTATCTGGTGTGAAGAATGGTTCTGTCCACTGCTGATTTAAGCTCGCTTCCATCATTAATTGCATAACATGGAACAATATCCACTTCACATCCCTCAATGTCTGTTGTTACATAAGGGTGTGATGCAAAATGATGCTGTGCTTGGCTTTCAAACTCATCACAGCACTTATGAGCCAAATCAAGTCCTGTTTCCTTTAGGTATTTTTTATCAGTATCCAATGGAAAAGCTATGAAAATATCAATGTCGGATTTGCCTTTAAGTGCAGTGTTTTTGGCAACAGAACCTACCAATGTGACCTTGGCATCAATGCCCTCGCTGTCACATGTTTTCTGTAAAAAATTCATAATATCTGAAGAAACATCATCAATATGCTTTTTTTCTTCAGCTGTAGGTTTAATATCCATTAAGATATCTTCATAATCCATGTTCATCACAATTCAAATATTTCAACATCACTGTATATTGGCCCTGCAGGAGTAAGCTTGGATTTTTTAAGTGAAATTCTGGAAACTTCCATTTCGCCAATTTCAAAGTCCTCAAAGTCCTCAATTGTTGATTTGACCTGATTTTTATTTTTAGCTGATTTCATACGGCCAATTGTCAGGTGTGTTGAGAATTTTTTATCCCTGTCAAAGCCTAGACGATTGAATTCATTATCCAACTTGTCATGAAGGTCTTTAAGGATTGTATCATCTTCAATTCCAACCCAAATCACTTTTATATGATTGTTGTTTGGAAATGCTCCACATCCTTTGATGTTAATTTTAAATGGCTCGAATTCACTTACAACATTGGAAATTGCATCCACCAGTAAATCCAAACCGTTAGTGTCAATATCTCCAAAGAATTTAAGGGTCAAATGCAGATTGGCCAATTCCACATATTTTATTTTTGTATCGATTCCTTTAAATTCCTTTATTATCCTGTTTATTTTTGGTTTTAAATCATCGTCCAAATCAATTGCAAGAAATGCTCTTATTTCAGACATAATCCACCTATTGTTCAATAATGGTTTCGTCAATAGCTATTCCAAAGTGACGTGCATTGGATTCAATGTAAACTTTTACCTTGTCTCCAGGTTTGACGTCCGCTACAGATAAAGCTTCATCATTTTCATCTACAATACGGATAGTTTCTGCATTTTGAAGTAATGTTCTGATAGTCTGACCTTCATATTCTGCTTCAAGCAATATCAATGGTCTTCTTTCGATTTTGCTTCTTCCAACATCAGCAGTTCTTGTTTCACCTTTATTATTGACGATTAACACTTCGTCTCCAGCCACTAATTCTGATAGGTATCTTGTTTTGTTTCCAGGAACCATAACATATGCCTGAACAGGTCCGGCATTTACTCTGAATGGCCTTGATGCAACATATTCACTTTCTAAACTTTCAGAATGCACTAAAAACATTGATTTTGAATATGAACCGATTAGCATTCCTTCACCAGGCTTCATCATGTCTGTTGTATCGACACATACCCTGTCGCCTGAACCTAAAGGTTTTACGTTAGTTATTGTTGCAATTTTCAAATCGTATTTTGCCTGTGACGCTTCAACGACTTCCTGAGCGATTTTTTTGGTTTTGTTGAAATCGTTTGCTTCAAATATTACACCATCGGTTCCATGTTCAAGGGTTTCCAATGCTACACGTGCACCGTCAAGGTCACGTACTGCTGCAATAATTTCAACATCAGTCTTTTGCAGGTCTGCAATGATATTTTCAAGAGGGATGATTGTCCAGTCTGTTCCCACAAGAATTATATAATCCACGATTGAACCTAATTTCACTGCTAACTGTTCATGTGCCTATCAGTGATTACTATATATGCACATACTGTTTTTTCTTCGCTTTTTGCTTTTTTTGCATTTGCAATATCAACTGAATCTGTAAAATCTTCATTCAAATCTACAAATCCGTCACCTTCTCCATTTATTCCGACAAGATATATATCTGCATCTTCACTGTTAGCAATTACTTTAACATTACCAAGCTTTTTGATGTTTTCGATATCATCAAGGTCAAGAACATGGTCGATTCCGGATTCCAATGCGGTGGTAATCATTTCTTTTTTGTCATCCCACACTTCATCAGGAGTTGAAATCCAAGCGAATTTGTTTTGCATCTAATCACCTATTTTAAGAATTCTAAAGCTTCTTCAACTTCAAGGTCATGGTGAACTACTTCAGAGATTGCTCTTGTGATTTTTCCAGGGTTGTCAGCTTGGAAAAGGTTACGTCCGAATGCAACACCTGCTCCACCAACTTCAAGTGAATCTTTAACCATTTGTAATAATTCCTCATCGGTTTCAACTTTAGGACCGCCTGCAATTACAACAGGTACGATTGCTCCTTCAACAACTTCCTTGAATGAATCAGGATCTCCTGTGTAGTTGGTTTTAACAATGTCAACACCAAGTTCGGATCCGACACGTGCAGCATGTTTTACAAATTCCACATCATGTTCGTTTTCGACTTTTTGGCCTCTTGGGTACATCATTGCTAAAAGCGGCATTCCCCAGTAGTCACAGGTTTCTGCGATTTCACCGAGTTCCTGTAACATTTGGCTTTCTGTATCTGAACCTAAGTTTACATGAACTGAAACTGCATCTGCACCTAACTGGATTGCTTTTTCAACGCTTGTTACTGTAACTTTGTCATTTGGGTCAGGTGCAAGTGATGTGCTTGCTGACAAGTGGACGATTAATCCAATATCTTCACCGTAACCACGGTGCCCTTGTTTAACGATTCCTTTATGCATTAATATTGCATCAGCTCCTCCCTGGGAGATGCTTTCTACGGTTTCATCCATATCAATGATTCCAGGAATTGGGCCGCTTGATACACCATGATCCATAGGTGCGATTACTGTTCTTCCAGTGTTTCTGTTTATGATTCTTTCTAAACGGATTTTTTTACCTATCATTTTTAATACCTCAGTTTATAATATCTTTATAATGATATATAATATTAATTGTACAAAAACATAACAATCAATTAATTAATTTAAAAAAATTATTAACAACAAATATTGAAATTTAAACATAAGTTGTTAAAACTGATACATTAACTATACTCTTTTAAAAACATCTATAATTTTTTTATTAAAAATTAAACAATACATTTAAGTGAGATTCAATATAATCTTAAAAAACTGATTAGATAAACTTCAGCTATTTCTTAAGTGATGGTGTCCACAGGTCAAATTCCTTAATCAGCGGAGGTATGCCTGAGTCGTGATATGAATCGAGAAATCCTTCATTTGAAACATATTCCTTTTCACTGCTTTTAGCACTGTTGAAAAATTCCAAAATTCCCCTGTTCCTGATTACAGTATGTTTGGGTTTGAATGTTGATGACCAAATATAGAAAACCTTAAAGACAGTGTCCGGATGATATCCTCCACCTAAATCAATTGCTAAAACATCACATGATTGTGTAATACTGAACACTTCTGCTAAAACATCATGCAATCTAACATCACCTTTTATGAAATTCACGTGAGGCAATTTTTTCATTTCCTCAGTTGATTCCGGTGAATTGTCTATTGCTATGATATTTGATGATTTCGGAAGCAGTCGGGTTGTGTTTCCTACATGACATCCCAATTCTATGATTGTATCACTTGATTTTGCCAGTTCAAGGATGTCTTTTCTGTAATTTTCAACATCATAACTTAATTTAATCATAAACTATCCCAATGTTATTAAGTTTATCTATATGTAAGTTTTCAATATCTAAGTTTTTGAAGTCATCTTCATTTTGTGCAAATGCAAATACTGTATTTCCAAGCATTGCCATTGAACTACCTAAAATATTAGGCATAGAATTAAAATAATCAACAAGTTCTTTTACTTCATCTGACATCAGTTTTGCCTCATGGGAAAACTTGAAAGAAAAGTCCAAGAAATTTTTCAAGGAGGGTTTTTCTTCAAAATACTCAAGATACTTCAATCCCACATCTGAAATGACCTGTTTGTGATGAGGATTTTCAATGATGCTTGAAGTTTCAATCCCTCCGAATGTTTTCCATGCAACATACACATCATGCTCAAATGATTTTATCTCACCGATACCCGGAGCACCAGGCTCAACTCTTAAAACCATTCCCCTGCCCGTTTGAGCTATAACATCACCTAAACCTGCTCCCAAATTGACCTCAGCCATATGAGCAATCTGTCCGCATAGCTCTTGAGTGTAGTTAAGGTTTAAAAATTCATTTAATGCAAGTGTCAGGCTTAATGCTGAAGCGGCTGATGTTCCAAATCCCGCACCAATCGGAAGCTGAATGTCCTGTGTGACTTTAAAATCAGTGTCAATCTCCAAAATGGACAATACTTCACGAATAACAGTATCATCACCCTGATTAACGTCAACTGTTAGGTTGTCTGCTTCAGAAATTGTGGTTTTGACACCTTTCGAAAGTAAAAAGCCGGCACCGCATGATCCTTTTTTAAGAGATATGTTATGGTTTTCTATAGTGAAAAAACCTGTTATGTGGCCTGGTACGAAAACTGAATTTGACATGATTATACTTATGTTTTTAATTTAATTAAAATTTTTGACCTATTTCATATGCTTTTTTAAGGTCATCTTCTGCCTTATCAGCATCACCAATGAATTTTACACCGGCAACTTCCAATGTCTCGATATATTCAAGTTCAGTGTTGTTTAAAAAAGGCTGTGTTTCAGTAAGTTTAATATAAGGCTGGTAAATGTCCTTATCCGGATATGCATGAGTGAAAATCATAGCTGCTTTGCCGTTGAATTTCTTGTCAGGATTGTTGAAAATGGAATAGAACCTGTCGACAATTGTTTTTGCCTGTGCTGTCATCTGACCAAAGTATATTGGTGAAGCAAGAATCACACCTGCACCTTCTGCTAATTGATTGATGATTTCAGTTCCATCATCATCGAATCTGCAGTCTTTTCCTTTAGCACAGATTTCACAACCACTGCACGGATTAATGTTCAATTTATCCAAAAAGTATTTTTTAACTTCATGGCCGTTGTCTTCGGCACCTTT